>CAIXAA010000795.1 GCA_903917305.1 uncultured Myxococcales bacterium
TCTGTTGTCGAGGATGCCGTCGCCATCCGTGTCGGTGACCGGCGGCGGCAGCACGACGGCCGGCGGCGGCGGCGGCGGCGGAGGCGGCGGCGCAGCGTGGCCCAGCGTGCCGGACACACCCAGCAGGAACTCCTCGTTCTGGTCCGACTGGTGGTGCGCGCCCGCGGTATTGACCAACAGCACGTCGGCGCGCAGGGCGATCGCATTGGTCAGGTCGTACTTGGCGCCAATGCCCCAGACCGTCGCCACGTCCGTGTCGAGCTGCACGCCGGGTTTCGTGTTGAGGATGCTCTCGTTGCCGATGCCGCCGCGCACGAACGGCCGGAAGGGGCCGTCCATCAGGTGGAACAAGACGTTGCCGCGAAAGCCGAGGACGCCCACGAACTTGTTGTCGCTGCGCCATTTCGTGGGTGCGTACGTGAACTCGACCTCGGCCGCGAAGCGCTCGGTCAAGGCCAGGCTGGCGCGCAGGCCGGTCAGCACGGAGCTGGCAGGCTGCTCACTGAGGTTCGCGGCATTCCCGAGCTGCAGGTCCTTGCCGGAGTTCTTGTAGCCGCCAAACACGCCGGCTTCCCAAGTGCCCGTGCGCGGCGTCGCGCCCTCGGCTGCAAAAGCCGAGCCAGCCAGCAGACTTGCGGCGCAGGTGAGCAGCGACAGGAGGCGGTGGTGCGAGTTCGTCATGGCAAGGTCCCCCGGAGTGCAGGCAGGCGGCGCCGCCCTCGACATGCAGCCGCGTCCGCCGTGATGCGGCGCAGGTATAGCAAGGTTGCGGAGCGTTGCGCCAGGGGGGCGGCACGCGCGGTTGCTACGACTTTTCGCCGCGCAGCAGCCCGCGCACCGCCTCGACGAACGTCTCCTCGGACGCCCGCGACTTGGTCAGGTGCCGGGTGCGGCCGAGGGACAGCCGCTTGGCGTCCTCCCGCGTCAGGTCGCGGCCCGTGTAGACCAGCAGCGGCGTCTGGCGCGCCCCGTCGCGGCGCAGGATGTCGACCACCTCGAACCCGTCCGGCCGCGGCAGCCCGACATCGAGGATGATCAGATCCGGCTTGTGGTTGCGGATCTCGGAGATCGCCTCCGCGCCGTCCGCTGCCTCCACGCAGTCGATGCCCATGCTGCGCAGCCGCAGCGCCAGCACCGAGCGGAACGACGCGTCGTCATCCACCACGACCACGAGCGCCTGCGGCCGGTCGGGCTCCGGGGTGCGCGCCATCGGCACCGGCAGCTCGAACCAGAACGTGCTGCCGACGCCCACCTGCGACTGCACGCCGATGCGGCCGCCGTGCTGCTCGATGATCGCCTTGGAGATCGCCAGCCCCAGCCCCGTCCCGCGCCGCTGCCGCCGGTCGGAGCCGTCGAGCTGCTGGAACTTGCCGAACAGCCGCTTCAAGTCGTTCGGGGCGATGCCAGGCCCCTGATCCTGCACGGAAAAGCGCACCGATCCGGGCAGTTGCTCGATGTGCACGTCGACCTTCGCTCCCGGCGGCGAGAACGTGATGGCGTTGGACAGCAGGTTCGTCAGCACCTGCACCAGCCGGTCCTCGTCGCCGCTGACGGTGCCCGCTGCCGCCGCCGTCAGCGTCAGCGCCACGCCGGCTTCGGCGGCCATCGCGGCCAGCTGCTCCAGCGTCGCGCGTCCCAGCCGCTCCGGATCCAGCGGCGCCAGCGAGAGGTCGAGCCGGCCCGACTCCATCTTCTCCAAATCCAAGATATCGTTGATCAATCTCACGAGCCGTTCGGAGTTGCTGCGCGCGATCCGCACCATCTCCAGACCCGCCGCCTCCAGCGGCCCCGCCACGCCCGCTTCGAGCAGCCCGAGCGCCCCGCGAATCGAGGTCAGCGGCGTGCGCAGCTCGTGCGAGACGGTCGAGACGAACTCATCCTTCAAGCGATCCAGCTCCTTGCGCTCCGTCACGTCGCGAATCACCGCGACGTAGCGCCTCTCCTTGCCGACCTCGAACATCGACAGGCGCATCTCGGCCTCGAACACGCTGCCGTCCGCGCGCCGGGCATGGCACTCGCGCAGCGCGCTGGTCGCCGCGTCCGCGACCCACGTCGCATCGTCGTCATCGCCGCTGGCGCGCCGCACCCACTCGATGGCCTTCTGCCCGGCGGCCTGCGCGGTCGTCACGCCAAACAGTCGTTCTGCCGCAGGGTTCAAGGAGCTGATGTCGCCGTGCGAGTCAATCAGCACGATGCCGTCGCCGACCGTGTCGAACACCGCCCGCAGCCGCTGCTCACTCGATTGCAGCGCCGCTTGCGCCTGTTTGCGCTCCGTGATGCTCTCGAAGGTGACGCCGACGAGGTCCGGAGGAATCGCGAAGGCCTTGCAGGCGAAATCACCGCGCGGCAGCGTCGGTCCCGGCAGCTTGACGGTCTCGAACTCCGCCGAGCCGCCTTCGCGGGCGATCTTCGCATACAGCGCCGGCAAGCCGAGCTCGCGCGAGCGATGGAAGGCCTCGTCGATCAGCTGACCGACCA
>CAIXAA010000796.1 GCA_903917305.1 uncultured Myxococcales bacterium
CCAGCGCCACCAGCATGTGCGTCTCGAGGTAGTTCACGAAGGTCAGCAGCACCGAAGGCGCCAGCGCCACCAGCACCGGAATCGAGCGGCCATAGCCCGCGCCCAGCGCGTAGACGATGAGCGGTTGCAACCCCAGGTACGGCAAGGCGATCAGGCCTGCCATCGCGCACAGTCCGGCGCCGATCAGCAGCCGCAGGGTCACGCCGTGCAGCGCGACGGCAGCGCGCGGATCACTCTGGATCTTCTGGCTGAGCGCGGGAAAGGTCGCCGCGAGCAGCACCGCGGGCACGAAGCTCAGGTTCTCGAAGAGCTTGTACGCGACGCTGTAGATGCCGGTCTCGACGTCGCCGCGCAGGGCGGTGAGCATCAGCACATCGACCTTGAAATACACGAGGCTGGCGACGATCGCGATGCCCAGCGGCAGCACTTCGCGGCCAAAGCGCGAGAGCATGGCGCGCGACCAGCCGTATTCGGGCCGGGCGACCTGCAAGGCGAGGCGCGCGGTGTAGACCAGCGCCGTGCCATTGGCCAGGAGCATGCAGGCGGAGACGAGCACCATCGCGGACATCGGGTCGGAGACGATCGGGTGGATGTGCCGCCACCAGACGATGCCGGTGCCGACCAGGGACAACTGCAGGATCGCGTGCAGGCTGCTGGCGCGTGCCTCGAGCTTGAGGCGCTGAACACCGCGGAAGATTTGGTAGATCGCTTCGATGGTCGTGATGCACAGGCTGGACAGGCCGGCCAGGGCGACCGTCCAGGCGAGGTAGGTGTTGCCGATGTGCCACCAGGTGATGCCGCCCATCAGGACGAGGTAGCCGGCACCCAGCGCCGCCTTGAGCGTGAAGACGTGGCCGACGATGCGGCCGGTCGGCGCGGAATCACGGGCGATTTCGCGGGTCAGGAACAGGCCCAGGCCCAGGTCCGTCATCTGCACGGCCAGCAAGGCCAGGTTCAGCGCGTAGTTGTATTGGCCATAGGCAGCCGGCGCGAGCGCGCGCGCGACCAGGCCCATGAGCACCAGGCGCAAGCTCTTTTCGATGAGCGTGCCCAAGGTCTTCCAGCCGATATTGCGGGCAATGCGCTGCGCGAACAACGGCGGACCTCAGGGCGGCGCGGGCCCAACATTGTTTCGAACCAGACACGGCAGCAAGCGCTATTCGCCTGCGACGACGGCGGAGAAGGTGCGCACGAGGATGCGAAGATCCAGCAGAAGCGAGAAGTTGCGGACATAGAAGACGTCGCATTCGGTGCGCGATTCGATCGACACGTTGCCGCGCAGACCGTTGACCTGCGCCCAGCCGGACAGGCCGGGCCGTATGACGTGGCGCAGGTCGTAGTCCTTGATGTTCTGGCGAAAGCGCGAGACGAACACCGGGCGCTCCGGGCGCGGGCCCACGAGGCTCATGTCGCCGACGAGGATGTTCCAGAGCTGCGGCAGTTCGTCCAGGCTGGTGCGGCGCAGCAGGCCGCCGACGCGCGTGACGCGGGTGTCGTTGCTGCGCGCCCAGCGCGGTCCGCCGCGTTCGGCATCGGTGTACATCGAGCGAAACTTGAAGATTTCAAACAGTTGTCCATTGCGCCCGACCCGCACCTGCTTGTAGAGCACGGGGCCATCGCTGTCGAGCTTGACGGCCAGCGCCATCAGGCCGAGCGCCGGCGACGCACCGGCCAGCGCCAGCGCCGACAACCCCACGTCCGCACACCGCTTGAGCGCCATCTGCACCGGGTGGTGCGGCAGCGTCTCGTGCACCGGCTCGAACACCGGGCCGTCCATGTCCTCGGTCTGCGCGACCTGCTTGGACGGACCCTCTTTGCCCAGCGTGTCGTCCACCGGCGGCTCGGGGTGCAGAGGGGTGACGGTAGCGCCTTCAGCCTTGCTGCGGCGCGGGTTGCGGGGGACAGAAGCGGCGGGAGACATCAGCTTGCAGCTCCGTTCTGGCGACGTGGGGCCGGCGCGGCAACCCCGCGTCTTGCCTGGGCAAGTGCATCGTCCACAGCGGCACGCATCCGCGCAAGGAAGGCGGCGCGGTCAAAACCCTTGGCGTGGTCGCGACACGCCTGCGCTTGGATTCCCAACCCATCCAGCCGCGCAATGGCTTGCGCCAGGGCAGCAGGCTCAGGAGCATCGAAAAACACGCCGGTTTTTCCGTCCACGACGCTCTCGAGCGCGCCACCTTTGCGAAAGGCCACGACCGGCACGCCGGCCGCCTGCGCTTCGAGGGGCACGATACCAAAGTCCTCTTCGCCCGGGAAGATCAGCGCGCGGGCGCCGGCGTACCACTTCGCCAGGTCCTCCTCCGCCACGCGGCCGATGAAGCGCACGTTCGGCGGCGCCGTCTTCTCGAGCCGCTCGCGCTCCGGACCATCGCCGACGATGACGAGAGGTCGCTCCGGCATCAGGCGGAAGGCTTCGATGGCGAGATCCACGCGCTTGTAGGGCACCATGCCGCCCAGCACGAGGTCGTACTCGCCGGGACCGTCCCGCGGGATGTCCTCGAAGCGGTCAAACTCCACCGGCGGCGCCACGACGACCGAATCGCGACCGTAGAACGCCTTGATCTTGCTCGCCGTATTGTGGCTGTTGGCGACAAACGCATGGACGCGCACCGCCGTCGCCTTGTCCCATTGGCGCAGCCAGGAGGCGCCCAGCGACAGCAACGGCGTGGCAACCTGCAGCAGCTTGTGGCTGCCGCGCACGTAATCCGCAGTGCGATCCCAGGCATAGCGCATCGGCGTGTGGCAGTAGCACACATGCACCGCGCCCGGCGCGACGATCACCGCCTTGGCTGCGCAATGGCTGGACGACACGACGAGATCGTAGCTGCTCAAGTCGAGCGCCTCGATCGCCGCCGGGTACAGCGGCAGCAGCCAGCGGTGGCGGCGATGCGCGCCGGGCAGCTTGTCGGCAAACGAGGTGACGTGCTTCATCGCCTCGATGCGCGGCGTCGCCACGCCCGGGATGCGCACCAGCGTGTGCAACGTCGCGTCGGGGAACAGCTCGCACAGGCCGTCGAGCACGCGCTCGCCGCCGCGCAGGGTCACGAGCCAGTCGTGCACGAGGGCGACGCGCAGACCGGGCTGGCTGGATGGGGCGTGGTGGTTCGGCAAGGTCGCTGATCTCCTCTCACTGCGCGCAGGCTACGGCCGCAGCTACCCTTTCGCAACCTTGGTCGCGTCGAGCACGGGCGCGATCGCGCGGTCGTAGAGGTCCGTGGCCAGCAGGCCCTCCGGATCCAACTCCTTGCGCACATCCGCGAACTTCTTCATGTTCTCTGCAGGGAACGCCGCCGCCACCGACGCCGGGCGCAGCGTCGCGTCCTTGGCGAAGTAGAAGCGCCCGCCGGCCTTGACCACGATGTCGTCGATCTCGTGGCACAGCGCCCACAGCCGCTCGCGGTTGCCCTTGGTCACGCGGAAATCCTGCGCCAGCGAGTAGCCGTCCAGGCCGTGGGTGAGCAGGTACGGATCCGGCCGGTGGCGCTTCATCACCGCCAGCCAGGTCGGCAGCCCGCGCGCCTGCTCCAGCGCCAGGACCTGGCGAAACACCTCGCGCGCCTTGTCTTTCGGCACGAAGATCTGGTGCTGGATCAGGCCGTCCGGCTTGTAGATGAACTTCCAGTTCGGCACGTAGTCGAGCAGGAAGTGGAACGCCGCGTGGGTCTGGCGGTAGCGCTTGTCGTGCTCCAGCAGGCGGCCCGACCAGTATTTCGCGACGTTGATGAGGCGCATGCCGAGATCGTGGGCAAACGGCTTCATCAGCATCCACATCCACGACTTGGGCAGGATGCCGAACAGGCGGCTGGGCAGCGACTGCGCCGCGACCGTCAGCATCCGCCGCGGATCCGGATCGGCGCCTTCCTTGACCTGGTGCGCGACGTGCACCAGCCCGCGCCCCAACCCCTTGCCGCCGCAGAAGCCGTCGAGCCAGCCGACGAGGTAGTCGGAGCGGTCCTGCCACTCATCGAAGATGCGAAACATCTCTTCGAGATCCGGCGCTGCCAGCGCGTGCACGTCGAGGAAGCCGGAGTAGATGTGCTTGAGCTGGAGCTCGACTTCGAGGACCACGCACAGCTCGCCCAGGCCGCCGATGATGGCGTGCAGCAGGTCGGCGTCGTGCTCGGGCGTCAGCGTGCGCTCGCTGCCGTCGACCATCATCACGCGCAGGCTGCGGACGTGCTCGCCGATGGGCCCGACGCCAAAGGCGTTCTTGCCGTGGATGTTCATGGCGACGGCGCCGCCGAGGGTCGGCTCCATCGTGCCGGAGACGACCGGCGGCCACCAACCGTCCGCGAGGCAGTGCTGCCAGATCTGGCGCAAGGTCGTGCCGGCTTCGGCGCGCACGCGGCCGCTGGCGGGGTCCCACGCAAGGATGCGGTTCATCTGCGAAAGATCGACGACGAGCTTGCCGTTGCCGCTGGCGGCGTCGCCGTAGGAGCAGCCCGATCCGCGCAGCGCGACCTTCAAGCCCTGGCTGCGGGCCAGCTGCAGCGCGGCGCGCACGCCATCCGCGGAAGTGGGCCGAATGACGAGCGCTTGCCCGCCGACGGCCATGCCCCAGCCGGAGACGTTTTCTGTGCGTGGCGACAAGGACGTGGCGCTCATATCGACAACCGCTTGAAGATGAAGGAAGGCATGTGCTGGAGAATGTGCATGATCAGCCACCACTGGCCGGGCACGTAGACCGTGTTCTCGCCGCGCTCCACGGCTTTGGCGATGCGCGCCGCAGCCTTCTCGGCGGAGATCGTCATCGGCATCTTGCCGCGCCCCTCGATCATCGGCGTCTGCACCGGGCCGGGCTTGATCGTGACGACGTGAATTCCTTTCAAGGACAGACGGTTGCGTAGCGCTTCGAGGTAGTGGTGCAGCGCCGCCTTGGACGCGCCGTAGGCCGGATGCGGCCGACGACCGCGATCGCCGGCCACCGAGCCGATGCCGCACAGCGTGCCGGAGCCGCGCCTGGCGAAGTCGCGGGCGCCGCAGTTCAGCCAGGCCATCGCGCCGACGACGTTAACCTCAATCATTTCGCGGTCTTTTTCGGTGTTGAACTCGTCGATGCCGACCTCGGGCATGACACCCGAGGCGTAGATCAGCGCATCGACGCCGCCCATTGCACCGCTGAGGCGCTGCCAGGATGCCTCGACCGCCGCCGTGTCCTTCGCGTCGCACGGCTCGACCAGGGCAGTGGCGCCGCGAGCGCGCACCTGCTCCGCGACGCGCTCCAACTCCGCGGCACGGCGCGCGACAAGGGCGATGCTGCGTCCGGGACGCGCCATCTCGAGGGCCAGCGCGGCGCCGATCCCCGAAGAAGCGCCAACGATCACGATGCGATTGAGCATACCAGCCTCCAAAGCGGCCGCGGATGGTACGCCCCGGCCGGCGGGCGGGCAAGTTGCGCCAGCTTGCCGTGCGTGGCAGGCTCCTTGGCCCTCCTTGGAAACGCGCATGCCCAGCCCTCGTCCCTCTTCGCAACCCCTGCCGCGCTTCTGGGTTCTCGGCTTTTGCGCGATCAGCGCGCTGGCCTACCTCTGGCTGTTCAACTACAGCGAGCCCATCAACAATCCCAACGAGAACGTGCGCGTCTACATGGTGCGCGCGCTGGCGGAGCACCACACCTACGAGATCGCGCGCCGCGGGCCGACCGGCGATCACGGCCCGGTCTACGACCAGTGGGGCTATGTCAATGACAAAGCACTGGTTTGCGACGATCCGCACGGCAAGGCGCCGGACTGCGCCGGCAAGCTCTACGCCGCCAAGGCTCCGGGCATGGGCTTTCTCGGTGTGCTGCCCCACCTCGCCCATCTGAAGTTCCGCCACGCGATGCACTGGCCCGAGCCGTCCAAGGCCGCCGTCATCTGGTGGCTGCGCTTTTCCTGCGTGATCCTGCCGACGCTCCTCGCGCTGCTCTGGCTCGCCCGGCACCTGGTCCAGCGCCTCGATCGGCCGCGCATCGGCCTCGCGGTGACGCTGGCGGCGGCGCTCGGCTCCCTGTCGCTGACGTACGGCCAGGTCTTCGCCGGCCACCAGACGTCGGGTCTCGCGCTTTTGCTGTGTTTTGCCGCGATCGTGCGCGCTGGTCCTTCGGGCCATCCGCTGGCGGTCGCGCTCGCGGGTTTCGGCGCTGCGGCGGCGGCCTGCATCGAGTTCCCGGCCGGTCCGCCGGGCGCCCTGCTGCTCGGCTGGCTGCTGCTGCGCCGGCGCTGCGCCAAGGATCTCCTGTGGCTTGCCCTGGGCGCCGCGCTTCCCACCGGCCTGCTGGCGCACTTCGACACGGTGGCCTTCGGCGCGCCCTGGCACCTGCCGTACAGCCACTTGGAAAACCCCAGTTTTGTCCAAGACATCGCGCCGGGCATCTTCGGCATCTCCTTGCCCAACAAGGAGAAGACCCTCGGCTCACTGTTCTCGCCCTACACCGGCCTCTACTTCTTCGCGCCGTGGATGGCCTTGGCCTGGCTCGGTTTTCTCGGCATGCGCAGCGCCCGCGCCGTGCAGGGCGCGACGTCCTTCTGGCTCGATCGCCGCGCCGAGGCCCTCCTCGCCTTCCTGGTCTGCTTGTATTTCCTCTACTTCCAGTGCTCGCACAGCCTGTGGCGCGGCGGCTGGGTCGTCGGGCCGCGCTACATCACCGCGATGGTGCCCTTTGCCGCCATCGCCGCCGCCCACGGCATCGACGCGCTGCCCAGCCTGCCGCGCCGCATCACCGCATGGCTGCTCGCGATCTCCGGCGCGGTCGCCATCGTGGTCACCGGCCTGGCGTCGGCCGTCTCGCAAGGCTTCCCGATCGGCGTGCACAACCCGCTCAACGAGGTCATCGGCCCGCTGCTGAGCCTGGGCTGGGTGGCGCGCAACCCATTGATGGATCTCAAGGTTCCCGGCGTGTGGAGCGCGCTGCCCTACTTCGCGGCGCTGGCCGCCGGTGCGCTGTGGATGGCGGTGCTGCTGGCTGCGGAGGCGCCGCTGTCCGGCTGGAAACGTTTTGTTGGCCCAGGGTTGCTGCTGCTGTTCGCGGCGGTGGCGGTGGCTGGGCTGTGGCGCATCCAGGGGCCGCGGCCGCAGTCCGTGCGCGACGAGTGCATCGACTTCCTGACCAGCACCTGGACGCCGCCGCATCCGCCGGGCGCGAAACTTCGTTCAAAACCGTAGATGGAGCAGGGCCTGCTTGCCTTCACGGGCGTGTGCATTCTCTTGGCCGGGCACCGCAGGTTCTAGACATCGGCCGCAAGGCCACTATCTGCGCAAAACCGCAGTGATGTGCCGCAACGAATCGAACACGCGGTGGCCAACGCCCATGTGACCGCCGTCGAACTCCTCGAACTCGAATGGAATCTCGTGGTGCCGCAGCCGGCTCGCCAGCACGCGGTGGCCGAGGTTGAGGAACCACTCGTCGCTCGTGCCGGCATCGAGGAACAGCAGCCGCATGCTGCGCAGCGCCTCGACGTGCCCCTCGACCATCGTCACCGGGTCGCAGGCCAGCCAGCGCCGCCAGGTCGGCGTGATCATCTCGCCCGTCTCCAGATCGAACGGCAGATCCGCACCATACACGGGCACTTGCGCGTTGGGCGAGTAGCACTGCGCGTAGGCCAGCACCATCATCGCGGTGAAGTCCGTGCCGCCGTGGGTGCGCTTGGCGAAGAACGCCTCGAGGAAGCCCTCCGGACCGCCATGGCGGTGGAACACCTGGAGCGCCTTGCCAAAATCCGGCACGCAGGACAGCGGGAAGTAGCTGTCGGCCGCCGTCGCGCAGCACAGGCCGAAGATGTCCGGTCGCAGCATCGCCATCATCAAGGCCCCGTAGCCGCCTGAGCTTTTGCCCATCACGGCGCGGCTGTCGCGCTCCGCCACGGTGCGAAAGCGTGCGTCGACGGCGCTGACCAGCTCGTCCGCGAGGTAGTCGCTGTACCGCCCTGTTCCCGCGGAGTTGCGGTATTGGGAGCCGCCAAAGCGGGTGAAGCAGTCGGGAAAGGCGATGATCGCCGGCTCCAGCTCGCCCGAGCGCATCAGGCGATCGAGCTGATCCGGCAGCGGCTCCTCCCAAGCCTTGCATTCCGTGACCTTCTGCTCGCCCCAGCCGCCATAGCCGGCCAGCGACCACACCACCGGAAAGCGCCGGTCCGGCTCGGTGTCGTACTGCGGCGGCACGTAGACCGGGAAGCGGCGCACGTGCGGGTCACCCAGCGGGTTGCCGCGCAGCACGAGGCTGTCCACGACGACGTAGCGCAAAGCCTGGCGTTCTGGGATGGCGGGCATGATTCCTCCAGCGTTTCGCGAGATTGCCGCGCAAAGCGGGGCGCGGGCTCTTCCAGTCGAGGTGGCGTAGCAACGAGGTTGGCACACTCCGTGCAGTTTCGCCAGGGAGCCGGTCGCCGCGATCCCACGACGACCGGCTAGACATTTCATGGCGTTGCAGTACAGGCGCTGCCGAATCGACCTGGGCCGCTCCGCACGGCAAGGTCGGGCGGCTGGTGCGCAAGCAGGCGATTCTCTTGCCGGGCGTCGCAGGTTTGCTACAAGGGCGGCCAAAGTAGCGTGCGGTAGAGTTGCACCACTGGAGCAAGCGTACTCCAACGGCAACGGAACAAAGGCAATGGCGAAGATTCGGGTGTGCGACGTCAACGACTTCCTCAGCATGACCGGCGGCGGTGTGCGCCGCTACCATCTGGAGAAGCTGCGTTACATGTCGCGCCGCGAGGACATCGAGTACCACCTGCTGATGCCCAGTGATCACGCGGGCATCGAAGTGCACGGCAACGCCCGCATCCACCATGTGCCCGCCCTGCCCCTGTTCGGCTCCGGCTACCGCGTCATCGCCAACCCGTTTCGCCTGCGCCGCATCCTGCAGCAGATCCAGCCCGACGTCGTCGAGGTCGGCAGCCCGTACAACACCCCGGATTGGGTGCGTTTTGCCTTGCGCGGCCTGCGCTGCCAGGTCGTCGGCTACTGGCACGCCAACTTCCCGGTGACGGACGTTGGCCGCTTCTGCGCACGTTTCGGCAAGAAGATCGGCGCCTTGGGCGAGCGCGTCGCCTGGTGGTGGGCGCGGCGCACCTTCGGCCGCTTCGCGGCGACGATGGCGGCGACGCACGTCCTGGTCGATCAACTGGAATCCCACGGCCTTGCGCGCGTCCTGCACACGCCGCTCGGCGTCGACACGCGCATGTTCAACCCGTGCCACCGCGACGCAGCGCTGCGGGCGAGCTGGGGCGCGGGGCCCGACGACGTCGTCATGTGCTACCCGAACCGGCTGAGCGGCGAGAAGAACTACAAGCCGCTGCTGGAAGCCTACGAGCGCCTGCGCACGACCACCGACTTGAAGCCGATCCTGGTGGTCGCCGGCCATGGACCGGGCAGCGTCGAAGTCGAGGCGTTGGCGGCGAAGTATCCGGAAGTGCACTACCTCGGCTACCTGCAGAACCCGCGCGAAGTCGGGCGCTTGCTGGCTTCGGTCGACGTCGTGGCGGTGCTGTGCCCGTTCGAGACCTTCGGCTTGTCGGCGGTCGAAGCGCTGGCGAGCGGCCGCGCGCTGCTCGGTTCGGCGCACATGAGCATCGGCGAGCTGCTGCGCGTCACGCGCGGCGGCCTGGCGCTCGAAGAGACGACGGCGGAGACGGTGGCCAATGCGTGGCTGGAGCTGCTCAAGCCCGGTCGCGCCGCCCTGCTCGGCGCCCGCGGACATGCCGAGTGCCTGCAGCGCTACAGCTGGCGTTCGACTTTTGCGCGCATTGTCGGCGTGTACGAATCCGTGCTGGCGCAGGCGGCGCGACCGCGCTCCGCGGCCTCGCTGGCGGGCCTGCTCGAAGGCGGCGAGACCGAACCAGAAGGCAGCAGCAAGGCCCGCGAGGCCAGCTTGCCGGTTGCCGGCGCCGCGCGCAGCAGGACCGGCAAACTTGACAGTGCAGGCTGAACCGGCGTATCGTATGGCGTTTTCTTGAAAGGGCGGCCACTTTCGCGCGCTGCCCTGACCCGGCCAACCTGCATGGCGCAGGCATTGGCGCTCTTTCCTGCCCAGGTCGACACCTGGGCGCGAGGTTTGAACCATGAAGATGATGAATTGGATGCTCGCGCTCGCGGCTGTCTCCCTGATGGCAGCGGCTTGCTCCTCCACGACCAACAGCACCCCCGCGCCGGCCACCGACACGGTCGTTGCGCAGGATATCGCGCCGGCGACGGACGTGCCCGCGACGAAGGACGTCCCCGCCGCGACCGACACGGCCACCGCCGATGTTCCGCCCACGGCTGACGTTCCGCCGACCGCTGACGTTCCGCCCGCTGCCGACGTTCCGGCTGCTGGTGACAAGGGCTGCCTCGCGGCTGCCGACAAGACCTACCTCGACGGCCTGAACGCCGACGCCACCAAGAAGGCCGCGTTCGGCGACGCCTCGCTGACCTGCACCCTCAAGAAGGGCTGCCTCGCAAAGGGCACCGACGCCGCGCAGCAGCAGTGCATCGCGGATTGCCTCCAGACCCTGACGCCGCTCACCGCCAACTGCGCGATGTGCTACGGCGGCTACAGCTGGTGCGGCGCGAAGAAGTGCCTCGCGGACTGCGCGGCCGACCCGCTCAGCGCGGCCTGCTCGGCGTGCCTCGGCACGAACTGCGACCCGGTCAAGAACGCCTGCGCCGCCGGCCAGTAGCATCCTGAAAGGTTCGACGGGCGAGGGGTCTGCTTCGGCAGGCCCCTCGCTTGCTTTTTGGCCCCTGCCAGGACCGGGCGCAGCGGCATGAACGGCCGACGCTGGGGGAGCTTGGCGAATCCGATCGCTTCTGGCATGGTTGCGCCCGGTTCCCGAATCACGAGCTCGGCCGCAAACAGCACGGCCGGGCCCCCATGCGCAACAAACCCGGGGGGGTTCATGTCCACACTGTCCAGCTTGCGATTTGCCACAGCTCTCATCCTCGCTGCCGCCGGCACGATGACCTTCGTTCCCCGGGCGCACGCCGCCGGCTACGACACACCGATGCTCTACAGCGCCCGCAACATGGGCATGGGCGGCACGGCGATCGGCTACACCGACGATCCCAGCTCGATCTTCCACAACCCCGCCGGCCTCGCGCAGGTCAAGGGCGGCGCGGTCATCCTGGACGCATCGCCGCTGCTGGGCACGATCAAGGGCAGCCCGGGGACACCGGCCGAGAACGGCACCAACATCAAGTCGAATACCACGTTTGCGCCCTTCTTCCTGGTCGGCGCGGCGTACCGCGTGTGGGACAAGCTTGTCGCGGGCTTTGGCGTCTATCCGGTGGCAAGTGCGGGCGCGAGCTACGACTACAGCAGCGTGGACAAGAACGGCGTCAAGACTTCCACCTTCGACTTCACGAAGTTGGCGTTCATCGAGTTCGCGCCGTCGCTCGCCTACGAGATCCTGCCCGGCTTGCGCCTCGGCGTCGCCTACCGCGCGGCCATGGTCGAGTTCACGCGCTACAAGATGGACACCGAGTCCAAGGCCGGCCAGCCGGACAACAAGATCGCCCAGCTCGACATGCCGATGAAAGGCTGGAACTTCGAGGGCTTCCGTGTCGGCCTGCAGTACACCTACGATCGGTTCGACTTCGGCCTCGTGTTCCGCAACAAGACGCGCGCGGTCGTCGAAGCCGACCATGTCATCGCCTCGACGCTGCCGGCGAGCAGCGCGACGTACCAGTTCGTCCTGCCTGCGAAACTCGGCGGCGGCATCCACTGGCGCCCGACCGAGGATCTGCGCCTGGCGCTGGATGTCGAGTACGCGCTCAACTCGGAGAACTGGTCGACGAACCTCGCGGGCCATACCGACATCGCCGGCGACGTCGCGATCGCCAACATCTCGCAATGGAAGAACAGTCTGACCGCGCGCGTCGGCGGCGGCTACAAGATCGGCGACCTCGAGCTGCGCCTGGGCTACGCTTACGACAGCCAGGCCGCCAACGGTTCGTACCCGTCCGCCTTCGGCACGCCGCCGGGCCCGACCATGATCTTCACCGGCGGCGTGGGCTACAACATCAGCAAGAACCTTGATGTTTCCGTCGCCGGCGCCTACCGCACCGGCTCCGGAACGGCGGCGGCGGACGGCAAGGGCTGCGCCTTCTGCGGCAAGGCTGGCGACTACGAGATCAGCCTGTTCGGCGCCTACCTCGACCTGCGCTGGCGCTTCGGGCAGCCCGCTGCTGCCCAGGCTGCCACCGCGGTCGAGCCCGCGCCCGAGACCGCACCCGCCATCGCCCCCGCACCCGCGGCCGCGCCGGCCCCCGGCCCCGAGGCCGCCGTGGAAGCGCCGAAAGCCTAGGCGTTCGCCCAAGAATCCCCCGCCCGACATGCAGCCGCTCCTGGTCTCGCAGCCGAGCCGGCCGGGACCGATCCACGTGGACCTTCAAGGGAACCACCTTGACCGGCTCGTTCTTGTCGGGATCCGATCGGGAGGGTGTTGACAGGCTTGCAGACATGGCAGAGACTCCGCGTCCCGTTGACGGCCTTGCGCGGGCCGTTCGCCGCCCAGGTAGCTCAGTTGGTAGAGCAGTGGACTGAAAATCCACGTGTCGTTGGTTCAATTCCGACCCTGGGCACCCGGAAGGCGCAAGCCGACCGGCGGTGACAGTGCAAAACACCGTGATATCGCAAGGGCCTGTAGCTCAGCTGGGAGAGCGCTGCGTTCGCAATGCAGAGGTCAGGGGTTCGATCCCCCTCAGGTCCACCGAGAACGGGGCCATTCGTGCTAGGTGCGAATGGCCCTTTTCGTTTTTGTCCAAGGCTGGTTCGCATGCCGCTCCAGCCGATCTGCTGATGGAGCGTACCCATGGCGACGATGGAACTGGCTGCCGGAACAAGTGATCTGCTGACAGGTGCCCACACCCTCGTGGTCGTGGCGCGCAAGGCCGACCTGGCCGATGGCTGGCCGCTGGCCGGCCTGCCTCAGCCCATTCGCGATGCCGCGGCGCGCCTGGCGGCCGATGCCAAGCCCGGCGCGGGTGCGGTCAGCACGCTGCTGCCCACGGATCAGCCGCGCACGCTGACGCTGATTGCCCTGTTCGACAAGGTGTCGCGCCACGTGAGCGAGACACGGTCCTACGAGATCTACGCCGCCCTGCGCAGCGCGGCGCGCGCCGAAGACGGCAAGGTCGCCATCGTGCTGGGCCTCGGCCGCCCGGAGCACGCGCTCGGCGCCCTGTACGGCGTGGTGCGCAGCTACCCGCTCTACTCGCGCAAGACCGGCAACAAGAACGGCCTGGGCCGTGTGCACATCGCGCTGCAGACCCGCGAAGGTCCCGCGACGTTCAGCGCGGAGACGTTTGCGCAGGCGCGCGATGCGCTGAGCCTCGCGCAGCGCCTCGTCGACATGCCGACGGCCGAGCTCGACACGGCCGCGTTCGAAGCGGAAGCCCGCGGCGCCGTTCAGGGCATCCCGCACGTCACGGTGCACAGCATCGTCGGCGATGAGCTGCTCAGCGAAGGCCTGCGCGGCCTGCACGCCGTCGGCCGCACGGCGATGGTCGCGCCGCGCATCGTGGTGCTCGACTACGCGCCGCCCGGTTCCGAAGGCTCGGCGCCGATCGCGCTGGTCGGCAAGGGCCTCGTGTACGACACCGGCGGCCTGTCGCTCAAGATCGTCGGCGAGCGCATGTTGACGATGAAGTGCGACATGGGCGGCGCGGCGGCGGTGCTCGGCGCGTTCCAGCTCATCGCGCGCAGCGGCAGCCCCAAGCGCGTGGTCGCGGTGCTATCGATGGCGGAAAACGCCATTGGTCCCAATGCCTACCGCCCCGATGACGTCATCACGATGCACAGCGGCAAGACCGTCGAGATCAACAACACGGACGCGGAAGGACGCCTGGCGCTGGCGGACGCGGCATCCTACGTGGCGCGCAAGTACCACCCGAACGTGCTGATCGACGCCGCGACGCTCACCGGCTCGCAGCTCATCGCCACCGGCAAGCACCATGCCGGCCTGGTTTGCAACGACGAGGGCCTGGAGCACCTGGCGGTCGCCGCCGGCCTGCAGAGCGGCGATCACGCCATGCCGATTCTGTTCTCCGCGGAGCTGCACGTGCCCGAGTTCAAGAGCGCTGTCGCGGACATGCGCAACTCGGTCGCGGATCGCAACAACGCCTCGGCGAGCGCTTCGGGCCTGTGGGTCTACTTGCACATCGACGACCTGAACCTGCGCTGGCTGCACGTCGACCTCGCCGGCCCGGCGTTCCTCGACAACCGCGGCACCGGCTACGGCGTGGGCTTGTTGCACGCGCTCGTCACCGCGCTTTGAGCGCCATGAAGCATTCCAGCCTCTTGCACGCGATGGCAACGCTTTGCCTCTGCGCGTCCGCTTGCGGTGCTGCGCAGCCGCAAGACACGCCGCAGGCCACGCCGCCCGCTGCCGCATCGAACGTCATCCCGGATTTGCGTCTGGAGATCGACGCCTTGCGCACGCGCGCCAGCCAGGACAACCTGCTGCCGCTGGACACCTGGTGCGCGGAGCGGACGCTGCGCAGCCTCGCCAAGAAGAACGCGCTGGACCGCTCGCCCGTGCCGCCCGAGACGCTGTCGACCTGGCTGGCGGAA
>CAIXAA010000797.1 GCA_903917305.1 uncultured Myxococcales bacterium
GTCGTGCTGCACCTGCTGGCGCCGAACCAGCGGCCGGTGCAGTTGACGACGGATCTCGCGGGGTTCTGGGAGCGGCACTATCCAGCGCTGCGCAAGGAGCTGGGCCGTCGCTACCCGCGCCATGCGTGGCCGGAGGATCCGCGCAGCGCGACGCCGCCGACGGGCGGCAGGGGTGGCTAGCGCATCCGCCGCTGCCGGCTGGCCTTGTGGTCGCGCTCCGTCGCCGAAGCGCCCAGCAGCGACGACGCCTTGTACTTCGCGACCTCCCGCGCGCGGTTGTTCTTGCCGACGCTGGCCATGAGCACGGTCACCCACAGGAAGCAGAGCGCCACCGCGGCGAGGACGCGCAGCCAGCGCTTGGGGCGGTGCACATCCTCGCTGCCCGCCGGCCAGCCGATGATTAGCCACGGCAGCGCGCACAGGCCGGTGAAGACGGCCAGGGACAGCCAGTCGCTCCAACCCAGGATGCGGCCCAGGCTCGGCGAGAAGTAGCCGAGCACCACGAGCGGCCAGGAGAACTCCAGGACCGGCTGCTTCAACTGATGAAAATGGTAGGGGAACGTCGCCACGATGGGCAGCGCCATCAGGAAGCCGGCCAGGATGCTCGCCGCGGTCAGGGCGCGCAGCAGCGGTGGCCACGGCCGCACCGTCAGGAAGTGCGCGAGACCAATGGCCAAAAGAGGCAGCAGCGGGACAAGGTCGCGCACGCTGGCGCTGTCGGTCAGGCTCCAATGGCCAAAGCTGGCAACCAGGATGCCGTAGACCAGCGGGGCGAGGATCAGGAACAGCGCGTCGATGCGAACGTGCCTTGGCGTGTCGTGTTTGCGCGCCACGAGCACCAGGCCGGCGAGCGCGAGCAGCAGCCAGGGGGCGTGGTAGAGGAGCCCGCTGCGCTCCCCAAACCATTGCGCCATGAAATCAGACAGATGCGGAAGATGCAGCGGCGGCCCGACCCGCGTTTGGACGTTCTCCGGCAGGACGCGCAGTTGCGCGGCGAAGCGCAGCGGATGGCCGAACAACCACGCGTTGCTCGCCAGGTGCAGGGCCAGCCAGGGCAGGGCGCCGGCCAGCACGAGGGCTGCTGCCCGCAAGCGCTGACGCAAAAGTGAAGGCGGATCCGGAAGTTCGATGCGCGCCGCGGCAAAGCCGGCGAACAGCAGGGCCAGCAGGAACACCGGAGCATCGGCGAGCCCGGCAAAGCCGACCAGCGCGCCCGCGCCCAGCAGCCGCCGCGCGCGCACCGGGCCTTTCACAGCCAGCAGGCAGAAGGTGAGGGCCACGCAAGCCGCCGCGAGCCCGTTGCTGAACAGCAGCGTCGCATAGACGAAGAGGGGACTGGCGAGGGCGAGCGCCAGGATGGTCCAACCGGCGACGTGGTGCTCGATGCCGATGCCTTCGAGGTAGCGCCACAGCGATCGCAGGGCGAGCAGCAGCGGCAAGGTCACGGTGAGCAGGCAGGCGAGGTAGCCGAACAGCCACAGCTCGCGGTCGGCGACCGGCGCGTGGATCTCGCGGGCCACGGCGTAGAGGGGCACGGCAAGCAGGGCGAGGCCTGGAGATTCTGAAATGTAATCCAGGCCATTGCGCGAGACGCAGCCGGCGGGTGCTCCGCCGTGGCGTGCGGCAGGGCCGCCCAGGTCCGGGCGACCGTCGTCGACGACGGCTTGCACGAAGTACAGGCTCTGCGACTCGCAGGCGGCGTGGAACTGCGGCCAGAAGTGGATGTGCCACACCCAGGCGGCGCCAATGGCGCA
>CAIXAA010000798.1 GCA_903917305.1 uncultured Myxococcales bacterium
CAAGATCAGCGCCTGCTCGCCGCGCGCCACCGTCTCGCGCACGGCCTCGCACAGCTCCACCGACAGCACCGAAGGCTTCTGCGTCACGAGATCGAGAACCCGAGGCGCCGCGCGCAGATCGACGACATGCGTCGCCGGCAGCGTGCCGCCCAGGGGCCGCTGCTCCATCTCGGTCAGGTGCAGCTTGCCGGTTTGCGCCAGGTGCATCTCCTCGCAGCCTGGCGTCGCGGAGCCGAGCAGGCAGACCGCCCCCGCCGACCGCGCCCGAAAAAGTGCAACATCTCTCGCATGATAGCGAATGCCGGCGTTCTGCTTGAAGGAGGCGTCGTGGCACTCGTCGACCACCAGCACGCCCAGATCGCGGACCGGCGCAAACCGCGCGGAGCGCGGCCCGACGACGATGCGCCGCTGACCCAGGGCGATCTGCGTGTACTGGTCGTAGCGCTCGCCATCGCCCATGCCGGAGTGCAGCGCCGCCACCTGATCGCCAAAACGCGCACGAAAACGCCGCACCAGCTCCGGCGTCAGCGCGATCTCCGGCACCAGCACCAGCGCGCTGCGGCCGAGGTCCAGGGCCTGCGCGATGAGCTGCAGGTACACCTCGGTCTTGCCCGAACCGGTGATGCCGCGCAGGAGATGCCCCGCGAAGTGCCCCGCTTGCAGATCGGGCAGCAGGCGATGCAGGGCGAGGCGCTGCTCGGGCGTCAAGGCGCGCGGCACGTCCGGCGGCACCGGCTCGCGCATGCCCATGGGATCACGCAGGATCCGCTCCTGCCACAGGCGCACCAGGCCGCGCTCCGCCAGGGCCTCCAGCACCGCCTGCGGCGCCTTCACGGCGCGCGGCTGCTGCGGCGCCGTCTCGTCCGGCGGCGTCAGCGCGCGCTCGACGTGCAGGCCGCGGCGCAGATCAGCCACGGCCAGCGAACCTTCGGCTTCCACGCGCTGCAGGATGCGGCCTTCCTGCCGGCTCAGATCCGCAGGCCACGGGCGCACATCCGTCGACGCCACCCACCAGGCCAGCAGCGAAGGCGCGTCGTCGCCCTCGATGCCGGTGTGGCGCGCCATCGCCGGCAGCGCGAGCTTGACGGCGGCGCCGAGCGGGCAGTGGTAGTAATTCGCGACAAACTCAACGGATGCCAGCAGATCCGGCGCGAGCGGCGGCAGGTCCTCGCGCACGGCCACCAGCGGGCGCAGGCGCTCTGGCGCGATGTCGAGCTGCGCCATTGTCAACTTGCGCCACGCCACGCCGGTCGCGAGCTGGCCGCGCAGCGGAACCGTCACGCGCGCGCCGAGTTGCAGGCGCTCCGCGTCCTCCGGGCGCAGCCCGTAGGTCAGCAGCTCCGTATGCGTGGCGACGGCGACCTGCACCGCCGCCGTGAACGTCTGGCCGGCCAGGGTCTGCGGACCGGCGCGCGGCGCCTGGCTTTTTTGCTTGTGCGCCGGCCGCTTGGCCGGGGGCGGCGGTCCAAAGAGATCAGCTTGCTGCGGGGGAGTCGGGGCGGCCACGCGGCTATCCTGCGGCGGCGGCGACGGCACGGCAAGGGGCAGCCGTCACGGAGCGCTCCACGGTTGCAGAGGGCGCGGCTGGCAATAGCGGAACGGACCCGGCGGCGCATCGCCGATCGCGTAGCGCGGCATCGGCCGCGTCGCCAGGGCCACCAGCGGGCTGTCGGCCACCTGCCAGAGCGCGGCGGGTTGCTCCAGGTGGCGCAGCTCCCACAGGCGCGGATCGAAGCGCGCAAGTCCGAGCAGCCCCACCGCCACGGTCCACAGCATCGTCACGGCCAATAGCTTGCGCTGCCATGGGATCTGCCAGGCGCCCGCAGCCGCGGCGAGCAAGGCGCACAGCCAGATCAGCTCCGCCAGCAGGCGCGGACCGAACGTGACACCGCCCGTCCAGCGAAAGAACGTCGCGATGAGTCCGAGGTGCAGCACCGCGCCAATCGCCAGGCTGCGCACGAAGTGGTCGCGCACGCGCAACGCCAGCCCCAGCCCCAGCAGGGCGAGCGGCGCGTACCACAACAGGCCGCGACCTGGACTCGCCAGCAGCCCCGCCAGGGCCGGCAGCCAGCGCGACGGCGCCAGGCTGATCGCCTGACCTTGAGGCGCCAGCGCGGCGTTCATGATCGCCTGACCGGCCGGGAGCGGCGTGCCATAGTCCTGCAGATTCGCGAAGATCAGCGGCATGGCGGCCAGCACTGCCAGCGCCATGGACCACAGGGCGATGCGACCGCGGTCCGCAAAGGGCCGCAGCGCCACGAACCACGCGCCTGCCAGCCCGAGCGCCAGCGCGAACGACGGCGGCCGCAGCAGCACGAGCACGGCCAGCAGCGCCGGCACCGTCAGCAGCACCCAGCGGTGCTTGCGGCCCCAGAACAGGCTGGCGAGCGCGGCGCAGAGCACAGGAAGTGCCGGAGTTTGCTGCCAGAGTGCCTGACCCAGCGTCGCGCTGCCGGCGCAGGACAGGGCCACGGAGGCGGACAGCGCCAGCGCAACGGGCGGCGCGGCCACGGCCAGCAGCGCCAGGCAAAGCAGCGCCGTCGCCAGCGCGAGCGCAAAAGCCGCCGCCAGCCGCGCCTGGCGCTGCAGGAAGCGATCGGTCACGCGCTGTCCGGGCGCCAGGAAGGCCATCGACGCGGCGCCGAGGACGGCGGGCGCGCGGCCGAACGTCGAGACGAGGCGATCGTCGTCGGCAGCGAGGGCGTAGTACGGAACCTGGCGTTTTGCGGCCATGTCCGCGAGCCAGTCGACGTCGCGCAAATCGAAGGAGCCGGTGCAGGCGACGGCGACGGCGCCGACGCGGCCGGGAACCGTGTCCGTGCCTTGGGGGCGCAACGGTGCCAGGACGCAGGCGGCGAAGGCGATCAGCGCAGCGGCGAGGCAGGCGGCGGCGGCGCGTCCATGCGAACTCTCGGCCATGGCCCACCCGCTGCAAGGAACCCGCGGCAGGAAAAGCACGATGTGCCGGGGCCGCGCGACTATGGGGCAGACACGTTGGCCATGCAACACAAGGGCTGCGCGCCGCGGTTTCGCCTTCGCGGGCAAACGCCTACACTGCGCAGCCAGGTTTCGCAGCAGCATCTAGGGGGAAGGCCCATGGGTTCGAGTCTCGTCGGTCGGCGTTCGCATCTGGGCTTTTTGGCTGGCGTTTTGACGCTGGCCGCCTGCCATCCCGGCGCCAGGCCGGCGCCCAAGCCTGCTGCGGCCGCGGTGGCGGTGGCGCCGACCACGCCCGCCGCGCCGATCGTGCGGGGCGCCGAGCCTGCGCCGACGGCCTTGCACACCACGTTCACGATGCCGCGCGGCGCCGTCGACCACCCGCAGATGGGCGCCATCGGTTTCTCGGAGCC
>CAIXAA010000799.1 GCA_903917305.1 uncultured Myxococcales bacterium
CTCGGCGGGCGCCAGCCGGAACGTCGGCATCTTGTGGCGCGCGTCGATCTTCGCGGGGTTGGCCAGCCAGGCGCGCACCCAGTCCGGCTTGACCTTGTCGCGCAAACCGTCGAGCTCCGGCGCGTGGTCTGGCGGCGCAATGCCGGGGATGACGTGACAGCCCGTACAGCCGCGGATGGCAAGGTCTTTTCTGCCGTTTGCGAGGCGTTCATCGGGCGCATCGCTGCCGAAGTGGCAGGCGCCGCAGGCCGCGCTGCGCTCCAACTTCCTGAACAGCGGCCGTTCCCAGTCCGGCGAAGCGGCGTGGGCGGAGCGCTTGTCGGTCGCCAGCCCCTGGCCGCCGTGACAAGGCGTGCAGCCGAAGCGGTCGATCGCATGGAGATCCAGCAATGTTCCCGGGTGCTTGGCCTCGTCGTGGCAGGTGATGCAGCGGTCCACCACGCCGAGCGCGGGCACGAGGCGCTGGTCGACGGTCACGGGCCGGTGGAACTCGCGCGCCACGACGACGCCAACGAGCACGACGATGGCGAGCGAAGCGATGGCGAAGGCGGCGTGAAGCCAGCGATCTTCGTGCGGAGTCATGGCGTTTCCTCCGGCGTCTTCAATACGGCCACCACATCAGCGCCCAAGCCGGTCCGCGGAACAGCGTCCCAATGACGGTGACGGTCGTGAAGAACGTCATCAGCACCAGGAAAATCGAGCACGCCCAACGCCTTTCGCGCGCGAAGTAGCGGCCGACGCCCTCGGGATGGCGGTCGAAGTACGGCACCGCGCACAGCACCGCCACGACCAGCGCCGGCACGAACACGCCGCCCCAGAACGCCGACCAGTGCGCAAGTTCCTGGATGCCAAGAAAATACCACGGCGCCTTGGCCGGATTGGGCGTGCGCGACGGGTCGGCCAGCGGCTCCAACGGCGCATTGGCCACCACCGAGAGCAGCAGCAGCACGGCCGTGGTCGCCAGACCGACGATGAGCTCCCGGTAGACCAGGTGCGGCCAGGACGGCAGCAGGCGGTGGCCGGGCTTGTTGCGGTCCGAGGCCGGGTCGTGCTCGGACACCACCAGGCCGCCGTCCTTGCGCACGCGGAACAGGTGGAAGCCGATGAGACCAAAGAGGAACAGCGGCAGCACGACGCAGTGCAGCACGTAGAAGCGCAGCAGGGCCGCCTCGCCGACCGTCATGTCGCCGAGCAGCAGCACGCGAAGTGGCTGACCCAGCACGGGAATCGCGCCGGCCATGTTGGCGCCGACCGTCACCGCCCAGAATGCGAGCTGATCCCACGGCAGCAGGTAACCGGTAAAGGACAGCGCCAGCGTCAGCACCCAAAGCCCGACGCCTGCGACCCAATTCGCCTCGCGCGGCGGCTTGTACCCGCCTGCCAGGAACACGCGCAGCATGTGCAGCGTGACGATCGCCACCATGGCGTGCGCGCCCCAGCGGTGCAGGTTGCGCGTGACGATGCCGAACGGGACGACAAAGGCCAGATCCTTCATCGAGCGCCAGGCGACGTCCGGATGGGGGAAGTAGTAGAACATCAGGTAGATGCCGGTCGCGGTGAGCAGCCCCGCCAGCACGACCGAGATCAGGCCAAGCGCCCACGAAGCCCGGAACTTCAGCGACCCCGGCCGCACCTTGGGCGGATGCACGTGCAGCGTGATCGAGGAGACCATCGCTTTGACGGCCGCGCGCTCGTCTTTCGGCCAGCCGATGCGGAAGATGGAGGCGCGAATGTTCTTGAACAGTTCGCCCATCGGCTACCCCACCTTTGTGCGGTGTTGCGGATCGACGCGCTGGCCGAGGTCGACGACCAGCCGGCCGCGCCGGTCCTGGTCGACCTTCATGAAGCTCAGCGCCCGCGGCGCGGGTCCGCCCAGCACGTTGCCCTGCGCGTCGTACCGGCTGCCGTGGCAGGGGCAGACGAAGCCGCCGGTCTCGGCGTCGGCGCGCACGGTGCAGCCGAGGTGCGTGCAAGTTGCTGAAAGCGCTCGCATGCCTTGGGCGTCGCGCAGGACGAAGACACCGGCGTCCTCGACGTAGACCGGCGCCCCCGGTGGGAAGCGCGCAAGCTCGCCGAGGACGCGGCGTTGCGACGGACCGTAGCTGACGGGCGCCTTGGCAAAACGCAGTGTTGATCCAGCAGCTTCCAC
>CAIXAA010000800.1 GCA_903917305.1 uncultured Myxococcales bacterium
CGCCGCCGGTCACCGTCGCGCTTTCCTGAACCGTTGCGCTGGGATCCAGCCCGGTGCGCTGCTGGTCGATGCTGAGGATGCGCGTGTTCTGTCCCAGCGTCAGTTGCCCGCCCAGCGGCGGCACTTCGCCCAGCAGCGTTCGCAAAAACGTCGTCTTTCCAGCGCCATTTGGCCCGACGATCCCCAGGCGCTGACCGCGCGTCAGCGTCATGTCGAAGTCGTTCAGCGCCACGTGCCCCTTCTCGCCACGCTCCGGATTCGGCGGATAGCCGACGCGCAGGCCGCGGGCCTCCAGGATGGTCTTGCCCAGGCGCTGCCCTTCGCCGAAATCGAACATCAGCTCGCGCTTCTGCTCCTGCTTGACCGCCACCAGCGCCGTCGCCACCTGCACGCGGGCCTTCTGCTTGCCCGTCCGCGCCGCCGGCGTGCGCCGCAACCATTCGAGCTCCGTGCGCATCCGGTTCTGGCGCGTCTGCTCCTGGCGATCGGACAGCGCGTCCTCTTCCAGCCGCGCTTCCAGGTAGTCCTGGAAAGTTCCTTCGTACGTCCGCAGTTGCCCGCTGCGCACCTCCACGATGCGATCCACCACCTGGTTGAGGAAGTAGCGATCGTGGGTCACCATCAGCAGGGCGCCGGGCTGCGCGCGCAACTCCGCTTGCAGCCACGCAGTCGTGTCGGCGTCGAGGTGGTTGGTCGGCTCGTCCAGCAGCAGCAGATCCGGCTTCTGCAGCAGCACCGCTGCCAGCGCCGCGCGCCGCCTGGTGCCGCCCGACGCCAGGGCCACCGGCAGGCGTGGCTCGGACAGTCCAAGGGCCTTGAGGGCTTGCTCGGCGCGCAGCTGGCGCTCGTAAGGCTCCTCGGCATCCCGGCAGCGCTCGGCGCCGCGCAGCGCGACGTCCAGCAGCGTCTTGGCGTCGCCGAGATCCGGCTCCTGCGACAGCCAGGCCGCGCGAACATCCTGACGAAAGGCCACTTCGCCGCGGTCCAGCGTCTCCACGCCCGCCAGGATGCGCAGCAGCGTCGACTTGCCGGCGCCGTTCTTGCCGACCAGGCCGATCTTCTCGCCGCGGCGCACGAAGAGCTCCGCGCCGTCGAGCACGGACGACATGCCAAAGGATTTGTGAAGGTCGCGAGCGGAGAGAAGAGGCATGGTTACTTGTGCTTTGCTCCGGTTCCGGTTCCGGTTCCGGTTCCGGTTCCGGCTCCGGCTCCGGCTCCGGCTCCGGCTCCGGTTTCGGCTCCGGCTCCGGTTCCGGCTCCGGCTCCGGTCTCCGCCTCCGCCGGACAACCACCAGCCGGTGCTTCGCCCGTCACGGCCAGCGCGAACTGCGCCAGGAGGGCTTCAGGCTTCTTGCCGGCCACTTCGGCCAGGGCAAGGACGCGGTAACGGCCTGGTTTCTCAAAGGTCAGCGTCGCATGGGCGTCCGGGCTGGTCGACTTCGCGACCGACACGCCGCCGAGACCGGCGTCGATCGCGACGTAGTGCACGGACGGCCCGTCCGCAGCGAGAGCCAATGCCTTGCCTTTGCGTGTCCAAGTCGATGAAATCGCCGATGTTTTGCAAACCGTGAACGGCTCCTCCGGCGTCTCCAGCGTGGCTTGCAGGCCATCCTTGCCCGCGTAGCGCAGCGTCAGCTCCGGCGGCGGCGTCAGCGCCGGGGCCTTGCCGTCCACCTGGATGAACACCGGCACAGCTGCAACCGGCGAATCCTTCTGACGAAACAGGAAGTAGAGCACATGGCTGCCGCCCGCGGGGAACGTCACCTTGAACTCGTGGCTGAAGTGCGCCGGATCGCTCCACTGCGGCGCGCGCTGCAGCGTCATCCAGGTCATGTCCGCGCGCATCGCAACCAGCACGATCTGCGCGCCGAGCACGGGCTGAACCTCGCGAACCGGCTGGCCTTTCTCGTTGATGGGCGTGACGCGGATGCTCGCCTGCTGCCCCGCGATCGGCATGCCAAAGCCTGCCTTGGCGCCCGAGGAGATGTACATCGCCACAGAAAGCATGGGCTTGCGCACCGGCGGCGTCGCGGTCGTCGCCGTCGGCGGCTGGGGAAGCGGCACGGCCTTGGCCGGCTCCGCCTGGGTGGGCGGCAGCGCGACGGTCTTGTGCGCCGGCGGTTGCTGCGCGTGTTTGCAGCCCAAGGCCAGCAGCAGGACAGCGGGCAGGGCGATGGCGAGACGGGCGTGCATGGGCGCTCCTCGAACAAAACGGCGGCGACAGGGCGCCGACTGTACAGCCGGCGCGTGCCTCGCGTCCAACACCGGACCCGACACCGGCATTCGCTACAGTGCGATCCCGTTCAGCTTCGCGGCATCCAGCACGACATCGCCGACGTCGTAGAAGTCCACCGCGAGGTAGTTCGGCAGCTGCTTGCCCTCCTGCTCGCATTGCTCGGCGCGGTCGATGAGCAGGGGGTTGTGGTTGACTTCCTCAGCAAATGTGATGCTTGCCATCGGATTGGTGATGAAGTGGTTCACCACGAACAGCGGATTGCCGACCTTGCCGCGCAGCACGGCGCAGCTGAAGTCCGCGGGCTTCTCGAAGTGGTAGTTGGTGTCCCAAGCAAACGTCTGATAGCCGTGGTTCCAAGGCAGCGCGCCGCCTCCAGATTCGGTCATGATGAACACGCGCCGGTTGGTCTGGATCATCTCGCGCAGGGTCGGGAACGGCTGGCCCTGGTTCACGTGCAGGCACATCGGCAGCATGCCGGCCGTGGCGAGCCCGGCGTCGATGGCGGTCTCGGGCACGTAGTCCTCGTAGATGAAGGAGATCACTTCATCGGGATGGGCATCGAGCCACATGCGCATCTTGGTCATCGCCGCCGCGAAGTCCTCGGCGCCGAGCAGGCAGCTCTCGTGGCACAGAAACGTCTTGCCCGTGAGCGTTTCGTCATCCCCGTCATAGGGATGCACGTCAATCATGAAGCCGCGGATGCCATCGTCGAGTTGCTTGAGCAGGCCGTGGTCCTGGTTGGGCGCGGCCCAGCCTTCGTCCTTGTTGCTCATGCCGTTGTGGCTGGTGGCCAGCGTGATCTCGCTGAAGCGGCGGTCGCACAGCTTGGGCGATCCGTTGCATGACAATGCATCGACGGGTGTGTCTGACGCCGCATCCGCAGCGGCTGCCGTGTCCGCGGTGTCGGAGGCAACGGCTGCCGGTGTCTTGCCCGTCCCTTGCGTCGTGCACCCGAGCAGCAGCAGCGCGAGAAGCCCCGCGCCCAGCTGCGCAGACGGCCGGCGCAGGCCCAAGGTGGCCCACAGCAGCGCCGTGAAGCTGAACAGCATCGCCGCCAGCAGGGAGTGCGTCGTGGTCACGTCGGCCCGCAGGTACATCAGCACGTTGGCGGCGCCGAGGATCGCTTGCAGCACGACGCCGCCGGCCAGCCAGGCCGTGATGCGGCCGACGCGGGGCAGGCGGCGCGCGGTCAGGAACAGCGTGATGCCAAGCGTGACCAGCAAGTAGGCGTTGAGGCGGTGCAGCACCTGCAGGCCGACCGGGCCGGTCCAGGCGGGGAACCAGATGCCGCCGTTGCAGGTCGGGAACTCCGTGCAGACGAGGCCGGCGAGGCTGCCCGCCACGGAACCGCCGAGCACGAATTGACCCAGCAGGGCGGCGCTCCAGGCCAGCGCGAGCCAGCGCACGTGGCGCGGGACGCCCACCGGCGGTAGATCGCCGGTGCGCAGCCGTGCGCCGATCAGCAGCGCCAACGCCGCGAAACTGTTGCCGAGCAGCAGGTGCGTCGCGACGGTCCAGGTCGCGGGGCGCGGATCGCCGTCGCCGCGGTGCACGATGAGCACGGTCAGGCCGCCAAAGACGATCTGGGTCAGCAGGAGGCCGGCGCCGCCGAGCAGCCAACGGCCGAGCCGGGCTCGCAAGTCCGCGTGGCGCCAGACGAGCCAGCCGCCGGCCGCGAAGAGGAGCGCCACGCCGCCCGCGAGTACGCGGTGGCCGAACTCGTAGATGACGCCGCGAATGCCGAGGTCCGGCAGCACGACCCCGTGGCACAGCGGCCAGTCGGGGCAGGAGAGGCCGGCTTGACGGGCCCGCACGAGCGCGCCGAAGGCGATGAGCCCCCAGGTCAAGATGCCTAGGAAGACGAAGAGGTTGCCAAGCATGCGCGCCGGGCGGTTCTGGGCTGGCAGGGTCGTCATGGTGGGTTCGCTGCGCCAGGGATCGGCGCTTCGGGTCAGAAGCGCATGGCGGCTTGGAGACCGACCTCGCCGTGCGAAGTCCAAGGTGCCAGGGCGACGGGCGGTTGTTTGGCGTGGGGCCAGAGCGCCCAGACGAGGCCGCCCGCGGTGGCCGCTGCGCCGATGCCCGTGACGGCCCATGCGATGGACTTGTTGAGATCCAGGGTCTTGCGATCGACGGAAGCCTTGTCCGGGCCGGCGTCGGGCGTGCTGGGCGTGGCGTACTGGTAGGCGCCGGTGCTCACGTCGCTCTGGTAGCGCCGGTCGAGCGTGCCGACGTAGAGGATCCAGCCGATGCCGACGCCGAGCGTCGCCACGCCAGCACCGGTGAGCGTCCAGGCGGCAGGTCGCAGCGGCTCGGCGGGGGGCGCTTGCGTGATCGTTGGCATCGTCTGCTGCGCAAGCGCCGGTTCTTCAACGACCTTGGCGGCTGGCGCCGGCTCCGGCGGCGGCGCGAGGCGGCCCTCGATGCGGGCCAGGCGCAGCCGAACTTCATTGCGGTCGGCACCTTCCGGCACCAGCTCGACATAGCGGCGGAACAGGTGCCGGGCCTGATCGAGCCGGCCAGCCTCCTCCCAGGCGCGTCCAGCATTGCGCAAACGCACGACTTTCTCGGGGTTGAGCGCGTAGGCCCTCTCGAACAGCTCCGCCGCTTCCACGAAGAGCTGCGACTTGAAGCGCTCCGCCGCCTCGTCGGCCAGTTCCTTGCCCTCGTCCTTGCGCGGCGCGGCCCAGGCGGCGCTGGAGCTGCCCAGCAGCAGGACCGCGCACAACCATGCGGCCAGCCAACGAAACGGCATTGCGTGGCGCACGATCATAGGGCCTCGTCGCCATTGACGCGCGGGGCGCCGGCCGGTTTGTGGTGGGCGGGGTGCGGTGCCGACTCGGCGGCGCTCTTGCGAACGGGTGCCGTCGCGGCGGCGAACTGCAGGCTGCCACTGCGGCGCGCGTCACTGGCAGCCGCCAGACGTTGCTCGCGAATCGCCGTCGTGATGCAGGCGCCGACCGGCGTGTCGCGCAAGTCGGCGGTCAGGCCCACTTCGCGCACGACGCCTTGGCCGTCGACGGCGACGGCGGCCGTCACGGAGGGCGCGGCAACGGCGTTCGGGAACGCTTGCAGGCACAGCTTGAAGCGTGCCAGCGCCGCGCCCTGCAACTGCGCGATCTCGGAGGCTGACAACGGCGCAGCCGGCGCGACGGCCACCGCGGGCGCGGTCCCTGCCGTGACCACGGCCGGAGCCGGAACTGCCGGAGGGGCGGGGACCGGGGCGGCCGCTGGCGCTGGAGCCGGCGCAGCAGGCTCGGCTTTCGCTGCCCCAACAACCGGCGAATGTTCCTGGGCTTTCTCGGCGACGGGTTGGGCCGCATGGCGCGTCGTTTCGGCCCGGGCGGGCTGTCCGAGCCACCAGACCGTTCCCGCCGCGGCCACCAGCACCAGCACCGCCGCCAGGACAAGGAGACCCGCGCGGCGTGGCGGCGGACCCGGCCGCTGCACCTCGGGATCGAGCAGCGCAGGCAGCCCCTGGCTCGGCTGCTGCACCATGGGCTCCGGCGCCGGCATGCGCTGGCTGTCGGTGCGTGGCGGCTTGGGCTGGACCTGCTTGCCGGTGCTCCGCGTCGGAGACGGCAGCGCACCCAGCGGCTCGTTGTCGAGATCCGTCGCGGCGTGCATCGCCTGGATTTCCGAGGAGTCCAGCACAGCCGTCTGAACCTCGGCCTGATTCACGCCGCCGGGCGCGAGGATGAGCGGCTCCCGGCCCTTGCCCGGAAACGGCCGGGTCGGAGCGATGTCCTGTTTGGGCGGCCGGGCAGGCGCAGCGGCCTCCGGTTCGCGCTGCTTGCCCGGCATCGGTTGCGTGCGGCCGATTTCCGGCGCCAGCCGGGCGTTGCGAACCACACCTTCCGTCGCACTGTCGCGGACTTCCTCCAGAGCCGAGCGCATGTCCGCGGCATCCGTGAAGCGCTCCCAAGGCTGGTTGCGCAGCGCCCGCATGACGATGTCGTTCAGCCCCTTGGGCAGCGGCTGCGCGGCCACCTCGCGCAGTGGCCGCGCCGGCTGCTGCAGGTGCATCATCAGTGTTTCCATAGGGCTCTGGCCGCCGAACGGCACGTCGCCCGACAGGCACTGGTAGAGGATCACCCCCAACGCATACAGGTCCGAGCGCCCGTCGAGCGGCTTGTTCAGCACCTGCTCCGGGCTCATGTACTTCGGCGTACCGACAGTGAAACCGGTCTTGGTCAGCCCCGAATCCGTCTCCGCGTTGGTCGCCTTGGCGATGCCGAAATCGATGACGCGCACGTAGTCGTCTTCGCCCTGGACCTTGGACAGGAAGATGTTGTCCGGCTTCAAGTCGCGGTGCACCAGCCCGGATTCATGGGCTTCCGCCAGGGAGTTGAGCACGGCGATGGCCATGCGCACCGCCCGGATCGGCTCGATGGTCTTCTGCTCGCGCAGCACCGCGGCGAGATCCGTACCGGCGAGCAGCTCCATCGCGATGAACAGCAGCCCCGAATCCGTCTGGCCAAAGTCGTAGACGCGCACCGTGTTCGGGTGGCTGAGCAGCGACATCGTGCGCGCTTCGTTATGAAAACGCTGGACTTGCGTCGGATCCGCCGTCAGGTCGGGCTTCAAGACCTTGACGACGACCTTCTGCTGCGTGCGGTTGTTGGTCGCCTGGTAGACGGCGCCGAAACCGCCGCGGCCAAGGATCTTTTCGACCCGGTAGCGGCCGTCGATGAGGCTGCCCGGCAACACGGCGTCGACCGCGGACAGGGTGCGCATGACCGTGCGGACGTCGTGGTCGGGGCAGACAGGTTCGGTCGTCGCTTTGCCACATTGCGGGCAGATGCGGTCGGCCATGACCCGTGGCTCCATGCGTGTGCGACGCGGCGAAGTGCCTCAGACACAAGAGCGTAACGTGGGCTTGGCGCAACGTCCAGCGGGGCAGTGCCAGGAATGTCGCAGCGATGCAGCGATGGCGGCTTGCCTGCGTCCGCTGTTGGGGAAAAGCGCGTGCTGAATGATGGGTTGGCCTTGCGGCAGCGACCAGCGCCAGCCTGGTTCGCCTGGCGGGCAAAACCGTCCGGCCGCGCTGCTCCTCTCAACCCAGGAAGCCTGCACGCAAAACCACCCAGGCAAAGCCGCGCCCCGCCTGCCGTTGTCGCGAGTCGCCGACAGGGCTACACTCGCACTGCCTTCGCCGCCCCC
>CAIXAA010000801.1 GCA_903917305.1 uncultured Myxococcales bacterium
CGGCCGCATCGGCGCTGGCATCCACCGGAGTCTTCGCGGCGGGAGCCGATGCATGGGTTCCGCCGCAAGCGGCCAACACTGTTGCGCAAATTGCTGCCATGCACCGAAGCTTCATGCGCCACCCATTGCGATGTGAGGGGCGCCTGGAACGTGGCGTACCCCAACGCTGCATACATCCCGCGCGGCCCTTCGATCAACTGCACGGACTGGTCGACTTGCCATCGCGCCGGCCCGGACTTGCCGGGCGCCAGTTTCGTCCACTGGTGGGCAGCCACGTGCACCGTCTGCCAGCCGGGAGAATGCTGCGACGGATCTGGCATCCGCGGTCCTTGTCTCGGTTCTGCTGCCGCGCTAGAGTCCGGCAAGCGACGCCGACATGGGGAAAGGTACACTGCATGCACAGATCATTGCTTGATTGGCTGGCCTGTCCGGAGACCGGTGCTCCGTTGTCGCTGCGGTACGAGGTGGCGGATTCGCGTGGCAGCATCGTCAGCGGCGAACTCGTCAGCAGCAGCGGCACCATCTACCCGATCCGAGGCGGCATCCCGCGGTTTGTCGATCGCGACAAGTATGTGACATCGTTCACGATGCAGCGGCGATACATGAAGAGTCGCTTTGATGCCTGGGCCAGCGAGACAGGACGTGAGGAGCGCTTCGCGAAGCTGACCGGTTTCGAGCTCGGGGGAGCGGCCGGCAAGTTGTTCCTGGACGCGGGATGCGGCTATGGCCGCTATGCCGCCGCGGTCGCGCAGTCCGGGGGCACCGTCGTCGGCATCGACCTCAGCACCGACTCGATCGAACTGGCGCAGAGCTACTTGGGCGCACGCGAGAATGTCCATTTGATCCAGGCGGACTTGCAACATCCGCCCTTGCGGCGAGACTTGTTCGATCTGGTCTACTCGATCGGCGTGTTGCACCACACGCCCGACACGCGCGCCTCCTTCGATGCGCTCATCCCGTTCGTGAAGCCGGGCGGGCGCATCGCGATCTGGGTCTATGCGCCCGAGGACAAACGCTTTGACGACGTGCTGCGCAAGGCGACCGTGCACATGCCGAGTTGGAGCGTGCTAGGTGTGGGCGCGGTGCGCCACGTCCTGGGTCAGGGTGTCCGGCGCGTCGTGTTGCGCCGCAAAGATGCGCGTGTGTTCAGCAGTTTCTGGCCGGATGTCATGGGCCAGTTCGACTCGCTTGCGCCACGGTACGCGTATGTCCACACGGCAGCCGAAGTGCAGCAGTGGTTCGAGGCAGCAGGCTTGAGCGAACTGAGGACCGGACCGATCCGCACCAGCGTCAGCGGCACGCGCCCGCAAGTGTAGGGCACCCGCAAGCCGGCCTAGCGCTCGGTCGCGGGCGCGAGGCGGGGCAGGGCGATGCCGCGCGTCTCCGGCAGCAGCCAGACCCAACTGCCTGTACACAAAGCCAGACACAGCGGCACGGTCAAGCCGCCCGCGAGGCCGTGCCAGGCGACGGCGTAGCCCACGAGCACCGGCGCGCCGAGCTGCACGGTGCGCGCGAGGTTGTAGGTCGTGCCCATGGCAACGCCGCGGATCTCTTCTGGAAACAGCTCAGCCAGCAAGGCGCCGAAGCCGGCCGTGCAGCCTGAGCCGAAGCCGAGCGCGAGCATCGCGCCCCAGAACAGCAGCGGGTTGGCGGACAAGAAGGCCCACGCGAACGCGAGCGGCGCGATGGCCGAAGCGGTGATGAGCGAGAAACCGCAGAAGGCAGGCCGTCTTCCGATGCGATCGCTGATGTGGCCGAAGGCGAGCATGCCGAGGAACTGGCCGGTCTGCGCCGTGAGGACCCAAGTGACGGAACGGCCTACGGATTGGCCCATCTCCTTGACGAGGAAGGACGGCAGCCAGGTGTAGCAGGTCCAGTAGGTGCCGAGCTTGAAGACGCCGAGCATCCAGGCCAGGGCCATGCGGCCAAAGACTTTGGCTTCGCGGACTTGCAGCCAGGTCGGGCGGTGCGGGCTGGGCTGGTTCGGCAGGTGCAACGTGCGGCGCATCGCGAGCGCGAGCAGGGCGGTGGCGGAGGAGCCGATCATGACCCAGCGCCAGCCGACGGCGGGCACGAGGAGGTAGCCGGCGAGTGCTGCGAGGGCAACGCCAATGGGTTCGCCGGCTTGCAGCGCAGCGGCGGCGCGGCCGCGAAACCTGGCGTGGACCGCTTCGGCGAGGATGCTGTGGCCGATGGCCCACTCGCCGCCGACGCCGAGGCCGACCAGGGCGCGGCCGAGGAGAAACCAGGGCAGCGACGGCGCCAGGCCGGCGATGAGAGAGCCTAGCGAATACAAGAAGATGGTGGCGGCGAGGATGTCGCGGCGGCCGATGCGGTCGGCGAGGAAGCCGGCGACGATGCCGCCGATGCCGGAGGTGCCGAGGGCGACGCCGAGCATCCAGGCTTCGGCGGAGTGCGACAAGCCGAGATCGTGGGCGACAGGGCCCTTGACGAAGCCGAGCAGCACGAGGTCGTAGAAGTCGAACGTCCAGCCAAGAAAGACGAAGACAAACAGGGCGATAGGGAACTTGCCAGTCCGGGGAGGCTTGGCAGCGGAGATGGAGGGGGCCGGCACGCGTCCTCCGCGTCGCAAAGTTGAGATCCAGGACGCGATTGGGACGGTACGCCGGGTTGCGGAGGCGTGCAAGGCGGTGGACACTACGCCGCCGCGACTGCCCCGCAGGGGCGGCTGCCGTCACCGACGCCGAGGAGAGAACCCATGAGTGAATCCCACGACTTGCCCCAGGACGCAGCGCCCGTGTCTGCCACTGCCGCGCTGACTGCGGATCTGCCGTTCGGCTCCAATCCGGTGCCGGAAGGCGAAACGCGCGCGCAGCGCCTGCACCGCCTGCGTCACTCGACCGCGCACTTGATGGCGGAGGCCGTCGTGCAGCTCTTTCCGACGGCCAAGGTGGCGACCGGTCCGGCGATCGAGCACGGCTTCTACTACGACTTCGACCTGCCGCGGCCGCTGACGCCCGAAGATCTCCTGGAGATCGAGCGGCGCATGAAGAAGATGGCCAAGCGCGGGTTTCCGTTCCAGAAAGCGACCGTGTCGGTCGACCAGGCGCGCGAGCTGTTCGAGACGGCGGGCCAGAGCTACAAGATCGAGGTCATCGACAAGATCGTTGAGACGCAACAGCCTGAAAACGTGACGCTCTATCGCCAAGGCGACTTCGTCGACCTGTGCGCCGGGCCGCACGTGTCGTCGACCAGCCGCTTGAAGCAGTTCAAGCTGCTGCGCACGTCCGGCGCGTACTGGCGCGGCGACGCTACCCGGCCGATGTTGCAGCGGATTTACGGCACGGCGTGGGAGACGCAGGAGGACCTGGACGCCTACCTGAACTTCCTCGAGGAGGCCAAGAAGCGCAACCACAAGAAGCTCGGCGAGGAGCTGGATCTCTTTCATTTCCATAAGGAAGCGCCCGGCGCCGCCTTCTGGACGCCGCGCGGCTTCGCGGTGGTGCAGTCCCTGCAGAAGTACTGGCGCGAGCTGGGCGACCGGCGCGGCTACCAGGAGATCTGGAACCCGATGCTGTACAAGAAGGATTTGTACATCAAGTCGGGGCATTACACGCACTACAAAGACGACATGTTCATCATCCACCAGGAGGACACCGAGTATTGCCTGAAGCCGATGAACTGCCCGGACACGTTCCTGTACTACACGTCAAAGCGGCGTAGTTTTAGGGAGCTGCCGCTGCGCATCTCCGAGGGTGGCATCCTGCACCGCAACGAGCTGGCGGGCGCGCTCAACGGCCTGTTTCGCGTGCGGCAGTTCATGCAGGACGACGCGCACATCTTCGTGACGGCGGAGCAGGTTGCCTCCGAGATCGCGGAAGTGCTCGACATCGTGCGGGAATGCTACTCGCTGTTTGGCCTGTCCTATGGCTTCACGCTCTCGACGCGGCCCGAGAAGTTCATGGGCGACGCGCTGACGTGGGACAAGGCGGAGCTGGACTTGAAGGCGGCGCTCGACAAGGGCGGCTACACCTACACGGTCGACGAGGGCGGCGGCGCGTTCTATGGCCCGAAGATCGATATCAAAATCAACGACTGCCTGGGCCGCAAGTGGCAGTGCGCGACGGTGCAGCTCGACTTCCAGCAGCCGATCAACTTCGACATGGGCTACACCGCGAGCGACAACACGCGGCAGCGGCCGATCGTGATTCACCGCGCGGTGTTCGGCACGTTCGAGCGCTTCATGGGCGTGCTGCTCGAGCACACGGCGGGCGCGCTGCCGACGTGGATGAGCCCGGTGCAGGCGATCATCGTGCCGATCTCCGACAAGGCGACGGACTATGCGTTTGCCGTGCTCGCCCAGCTGAAAGCCCAGGGAATTCGTGCGGAAGTCGACGACCGCAACGAGAAGATGGGCTACAAGATCCGCGAAGCCGAGATGCGCAAGACGCCGTACATGCTGGTGGTCGGCGAGAAGGAAGCAGAGAACGGCACGGCCAGCGTGCGCACCTACCTGGAAGGCGCGCGGCCGGAAGCGAAAGTCGAGGATGTGATTGCGGAAATCGCGATGCGCATCAAGGAGCGCACTTTCGACGTCGACATCAAGCCGCTGCGCAGCTTCGATGCGGAGGAAGCGGCGCCGGCGGAAAGCGACTTGGAGTACTGAGGCCGAATGCTCTCCTTTACCTTGAAACGCTTCGATGATCTGACGCTGCGCGAGCTGTACGAGGTCCTGTGGCTGCGCGACGAAGTGTTCGTCGTCGGCCAGAAGATCACGGCGGAGTGCGAGGTCGACGGTCACGATCC
>CAIXAA010000802.1 GCA_903917305.1 uncultured Myxococcales bacterium
CATCCCGCGTCCTGGCGCGACGTCATGGCGTTGCAGTGCACGCGCCCGGGCAGGCTGCGGCGGCTGCGCGGTCGGGCGGTGGTCAAGCTGCTGGCGGCTGGGGTGAATCGGCTGGCGTGTGCTAGTCCACGGTGGAAACGTCCTCGCGCTGGACGACCGGAACGCGAAAGCGCGACGTTGCCAGCCCGCTTGTCGCGGTCCCGACCGCCGCGACCAGCAGCGCGGCGCGCCAGCCGTAGCGCGCAGCCACGCCGCCCCACAGGGCGCTGCCGGCCGTCAAGCTGCCGAAGACGACCATGAGGTAGACGGCCATGGCACGGCCGCGGATCCAAGGCGGCGCGCAGGCTTGCACGTTGGCGTTGCAGGTGGAGAGCAGCATCAGCCAGCCGGCGCCGGCCAGCGCCATGGCGGGGCCGACGACCTCCAAGCGCGGTAGCGCCGCTGCCAGGAACACGCCGCCGCCGTAAAGGAAACTGGCCGCCGACAGCAGGCCGTCCACGCCCAGCCGTTGCCGCAGCGGCGTCATGCCGATGGCGCCGAGCACCGCGCCGATGCCGATGCAACCCAGCAGCGCGCCGTAGCCGGTCGGCCCGGTGTGCAGGCCGAAGCGCGCCATCAGCGGCAGCAGCGTCCACAGCGCGCTGGCAAACAGAAGGAACAGGCCGACGCGCACCAGCACCGAAAGCACACCAGGCGTATCGCGGACATAGCGCAGACCTTGCAGCATGGCGGCGCGCAGCGGCTCTTTCGGGCGCGCGTGCGTGGGCGGGGGCTGGCGCCACGCGGCCAGGACGGCGAGCACGCCCAGGAAGGACGCGGCATTGCACAGGAACGTCGCTCCCGCACCCGCCGCCGCCACCAGCAGCCCGCCCAGACCTGGACCCACCGCGCGCGCCAGGTTGAAGCCGGCGCTGTTGAGCGCCACGGCCTGCTCAACCTCCTCGCGCGGCACGAGATCGGAGGTCAGCGCCTGCCACGCCGGCGCATTCATCGCGGAGCCCAGCCCCAGCGAAAACGTCAGCAGCAGGAGCCACGTCGGCGTCATCTGGCCGGAGATCGTGAGGATGCCGAGCAGCACGGCGGCCAGCAGCATCCACAGCTGCGTGACCAGCAGCAGACGGCGCCGCTCCAGCGCGTCGGCCAGCGCGCCCGCCGGCAGCGCGAGCAGGAAGGTCGGCAGGTGGTTGGCGGTCTGCACCAGCGCGACCTGCATCGGGGAGTGCGGCGCGAGCGAGGTCATCAGCCAGGCCGCGCCGACATTCTGCATCAGGCTGCCGACATAGGACGCAAACGACGCAATCCACAGCCAGCGGAACACCGGCTGGCGCATCGGGGTCCACAGGCTGGTCGGCGGCGGCAGGACAGGGGACATCGGCGCCTCGCGCTCGTCTGTCTTCATCGTCGCGTTCCGGCGGGCGGACTGCAACTTGCCGGTGGGCGTTGCGGCGCGTAGAAAGCGCAGCCGGAGGAGGTTTTCGATGCGATGGCGGCGCTGGGCAGCTTGGGTGTGGCTGCTGCCGCTGGCTGGCTGCTTCGCGCAGGGCGGCCCCGGCGACGCTTGCCGCAACCGCACCGACTGCCAGGGGCGCCTCGAATGCCACGAAGGCTTGTGCAGCGATCCGCTGTTGTGCCGCCCGTCGCCCGAATGCGCGCAGCGCGGGCGCTGCACGACGCTCGGCCGCTCCTGCTCCGTTGGCGAAGACCGCGACTGCCGCTGGTCCACGCCGTGCGCCAGCGAGGGCTTGTGCAGCGCCCGCAAGCACCGCTGCGTCGCCGCCAAGGCGGAGGACTGCGCCGGCTCGGACGTGTGCCGCACCTTCGGCCGCTGCTTGCCCGAGAACGGCACGTGCACGTTCGGTGGTCGCTCGCCGACGCGCTGCGGCGATGTCTGCGCCACGTGGGGACGCTGCGCCATCGACGGCAAGGGTGAGTGCATCACCGGCACGGACGCGGACTGCCGCGCATCGTTTTCCTGTGGCGAATCCGGCTTGTGCACAGCCAGCGCGGGCGGCTGCATCGCCACGCGCCAGGAGGACTGCCTCGCCGCGCGCCTGTGCAAGTCCGGCGGCGCCTGCTACGCGTGGGACGGCCGCTGCGCGCCGGAGAACATCGCCGCGCGCGACATGGGCAAGGGGTGGGTCGACTGGGTGGCCGGCTGGTTGCGCCCGGAGGCGGGAGGCAGGCACCGCCGGCGGCGCTGATGCGGCGTCCTCGCGGCGGTCCCCGTTGACCCGGGCCATGTGCCAGTCCAGGATCGCGCCATGACCACACCGGGAACGACCACGGCTCGGACACTCGGCACGACGAAGCGCTGGCGCACCTACCTCGTCGTGGCGTCCGTCCTGCTGGGCTGCGGGGCGTGCGAGGCTGCCGCGTCCTGGCTCTACCACACGGGCTGGCTCGATCCGTTCGTCGTCCGCGTCTATGAGAAGACCGACCCGATGGGGCACTTTCACCGTGATCGGGCGCTCGGCTATCGGCTCTCTCCCGCGCCGGCGCGCGTCACGATGCTCGCTTCGGACGGGCAGGTGCTGTCGCGTGGTTTGCTGCGCGGCAACAACTTCGGCCTGGCCGATCTGCATGACTTCAAGCTGAAAGGCGACGACACGGAGCGGCGGTACGCCGTGCTCGGTGACTCCATGACCGCCGGCCGCTTCATCGACCGCAACTGGCCCGAAAGCGCCGAGCCGCGCCTTGCCAAGCGCAGCGCCGTGCCGATCCGCCTCTACAACATGGGCATCGACGGCGGCGGGCTCGGCAACTGGGCGCACATCGTGGAGAACTTCATTGCTGCCCAGGACATGCAGCTCGAAGGGGTCATCTTCGCGGTCGCCACCGACGACCTCGACCGGCCGTTCGTGTGGTGGGACGACACGGTGCACCTCGCGGGCTCGGATCCCGGCAGCGTGGCGATTCACTACGACACGACGTGGGACCTGCACGTCGACTCGTTTGCCGGGCAGGCGTTCGTCGGATCCTGGATGGGCGTCACGCGGGAACACTACGATGCGTTGCTGCGCGGCGAGTGGCAGCCGGACCTTCCACGCCGTCCGTTGCAGCCCTACCTGGCCAGCCGGCTCTGGCGCGTACTCGCGAACGTGTGGGTGTCCACCGCGCACGCCTCGACGCCGCCGCCGACGACGCCCCGTGAAGCGGCGCTGCGCAAGGAGCTGCTGGCCGGCCTGCGCCGCACCCTCCACGACCGGCACCTGGCGGCGCTGGTGCTGGGCCTCCCGGGCACCGACCTCGAACGGGCACGCGCCTTCGCGGCGGCGATTGGTGCGGACTACCGGGATGGCGGCGAAGGCAGCGAGCGCGACGGCTACGACGAGGAGCTGAAGATCAAGATCGACCGGCACTGGAACCAGGCGGGCTCCGACCACTTCGCGGCAGCCGCAGCCGAGCACATCGAGACGTGGCTGGAGGCGCCGCGCGACCCGTCACGGCAGCCTGCCACCGCGCCGCGCTGACCCGGTCGCAGCCTCATGGCTATCCTTTCTCAAGCTTGTCCACCACGAAGTCGCCCAGCACCAGCGTGTCCATCTCCGTCTTCTGGAAGCACGCCAGCGCGTCTTCGGGCGTGCAGACGATGGGCTCGTTGTTGTCGTTGAAGGACGTGTTGAGGACCATCGGCACGCCGGTCATGGCGGCAAAGGCCTTGATGAGGCGATAGTAACGGCCGTTGTCCGCTTCCGTCACGGTCTGCAGGCGGCACGTGCCGTCGACGTGCACGGCGGCGGGGATGCGGTCGCGCTGCCAGGGACGGGCCGCCAGGGCAAACAGCATGTAAGGACTGTCCATCTCCGGCTCGAACCAGGCGCCCAGCTCCTCGCGCAGCACACTGGCGCCGTACGGGCGAAAGGCCTCGCGGTGCTTGACCTTGGCGTTCAGGATGTCCTTCATCTGCGGATGGCGCGCGTCGGCGAGGATGGAGCGGTGCCCCAGCGCGCGCGGTCCGAACTCCATGCGCCCATCGAACCAGCCCACGACCTTGCCAGCCGCGATGCGCTGCGCGACATGCTCCAGCAATTCAGGCTCTTGCATTTCACGCGCATCGACGTTGCGCGTCGCCAGCACGCGCCGGATGCGGCTGGGCGGGAACGAAGGACCAAGGTAGACGTCGCGCAGGACGTGCTTGCGCTCCCCACCCAGCAGCCCGCACCAGGCGTAGAGCGCCGCGCCCATCGCCGTGCCCGCATCGCCCGCCGCCGGCTGCACGAAGAGCTGCGCGAACGGCGTCTCCGCGAGAATCCTGCTGTTTGCCACGCAGTTCAGGGCCACGCCGCCCGCCAGGCACAGGTTCGGCACGCCCGTCTGCGCCCAGATGTGGCGCACGATGCTCAGCAGCATCTCCTCGAGCAGCGCCTGCAGGCTGGCCGCCATGTCCTTGTGATGCTGGGTCAATTCGCTGCCCGGCACCCGCGCCGGGCCGAACATGCGCTCAAAGCGCGAGGTGAACATGCGCCGGCCGTGGCCGAAGCTGAAGAACCGGGGATCGGCGCGAAAGCTGCCATCTTCGCGCAAGTCCAGCAATGTTCGGAGCTTGCCGAGGTACGCTGGCTGGCCGAAGTCGGACAGCGCCATGACCTTGCCTTCGCCGCGGTTGGCCTCGAAGCCGAGGTAGGTCGTCAGTGCGGTGTAGACAAGTCCAAGCGAATTCGGGTAGTTCAGCTCGCCGCGCAAGGTGATGCGGTTGCCCTCGCCGACGCCCCAGGTCGTGGTGGCCCATTCGCCGACGCCGTCGACCGTCAGGATGGCCGCCTGGTCAAAAGGCGAGGCAAGATAAGCGCTTGCGGCGTGCGTCAGGTGGTGCGGCAGGAACAAGGTCGAACCCGTGTAGCCCAGGTCGATCTTGAGCTTGAGCGGCAGGACCAGCCGCTCCGAGAGCCACGAAGGCATCGTGCGCACGAACTGCGGAAGCGAAAAGGGAAACGACCGCGCGTGGTCGGTCAGCACGCGCTCGAGCTTCCAGAACGGCTTCTCGTAGAACACGACGTGATCGATGTCGAGCATCGTGATGTCGCCGGCTTTCAGGCACGCGTCGATGGCACGCACCGGGAAGGCGGCGCTCGACTTGACGCGGTCGAAGCGCTCCTCCTGCGCCGCCGACACGACGACGCCATCTTGCACGAGGCAAGCCGCGGAGTCGTGGTAGAAGCCGGAAATACCAAGGATATTCATGCGACTACAGCCCGGCGTACAGGAAGGTGACGACCGCGCCGGGCCCGACGTAGAAGGCAATCAGCGCCAGCAGCACGAGCAGCAGCAGCACGGGCGCCAGCACATAGGCCTTGCGCCGACGCACGAAGTGGACGGCTTCCTTCAAGAGATACCAGAGCTTCATGCGTGCGCGCCATCCATCAGCTTTGCTGCTTCGCGTCCTCCAAGGTCGGCGTGCAGCCTTGGGCCTCGATCCAATAGCCATCGGCACGCCTGCGGTACGCCGCAAACCTGCGCCGCGCAAACAGCGCCATCGCCAAGCCAGTCAGGCCGATGCCGACGACGTAGACCAGCACCAGCCCGACGCGCAGCAGGACGCGCGTGACGGTCGCTGCCACCAGGCGCGTGAAGTCTCTGAGCCGGTCCAGGAATCGCAAGCCTTGCCTCCGCGCCGCATCATAGCCGAGCGCGCAACCGCCACACTGCCGGCGTGGACGGCTTTCGCTGCCTTGACCGGTCGGGCGACGGCGGCTAGCGTGGACGCACGCGAACCAGGTGACATGACG
>CAIXAA010000803.1 GCA_903917305.1 uncultured Myxococcales bacterium
CGGAACCGGAACCGGAACCGGAACCGGAGCCGGAACCGGAACCGGAGCCGGAACCGGAACCGGAGCCGGAACCGGAGCCGGAGCCGGAGCCGGAACCGGAACCGGAACCTGCCGCGGATCTTGACGCCCCGGGGCCCGATACGTACGCTTTGGACGTACGGAGTCCCCATGACGCTCACCGCCACCGAACTGCGCGCCAACCTCTACCGCACCCTCGACCGCGTGCTCGAGACCGGCGAGGTCGTCGAGATCACGCGCCATGGCCGCATCGTGCGCCTCGTGGCCGTCCGCGAGGACAAGGCGTTCCACGTCGAGCAGCTCGCCCCGCACCCCGGCACCCTGCGCGGCGACCCGGACGACATCGTCCACCTGGACTGGTCCGGCGAATGGCGGCCGTGATCCACCTCGATACCCACGTCGTCGTGTGGCTCTATGCCGGCGAGCTGGAACGCCTGCGCCCCTGCCTGCCGCGCCTGGAAGGCCAGCAGCTCGCCATCTCGCCGATGGTCGTGCTGGAGTGCCAGTACCTCTTTGAGATCGGCAAGGTCACGGTGGGTCCCGGCGTGCTGCTGGCGGATCTCGGGGAGCGCATCGGGCTGACCGTGTCGAGCCACCCCTTCGCCGACGTGACGCGAACGGCGGTGACGCTGCGCTGGACGCGCGACCCGTTCGACCGGCTGATTGCCGCGCAGGCGCTGGCCGAGGGCGCGCCGCTGGTGACGGCGGATCGGACGCTGCTGGAGCACTGTGCGGCGGCGGTTTGGGGGTAGGTGCGGAGGCGACGTTCGGGCCGCGCGCTGCGGAGATTGTTCAGTTTCGCAGCAAGGTGGATGGGAAGTAGGGGTACGGCCTACCCCGGTGTGAACACGAACGGCCAGACGATGTGGCACTCACCGGACGGGTCCGCGGGCGGCACGAACACCAGCGTGCGCAGGACGTCGAGCACGCACGCGGTCAATTCCGGATGCGCGGCGTTGGCCGGCCCGACGTACGCCGTCCGCACCGCGCCCGTTGCCGCGATGACGAAGTGCGCCTTGACTCGGCCCTGCAATAGCGGGCCGACGACATCCGCCAGCGCCCCGGAGCAGTCGCGCAAGGCTTCGAGGTGGGCGCCGACGACCTGCGCGATATTCTTCTTGTCGCAGCCGCCATGAACGTTGGGCCTGTCGTGCTTCGTGCTGTCCTCGGCGTGGTCCGGCGGCGCCGGCGGCGTGGGCTGCACGACCCGGCCCAGCGTGTCGAACAGGGTCCAAACGCCCGCACGCTGGCCGCCTTCGAACTGCCCGCGCAGCAGCACCGAGCCATCGGGGTGCAGCATCACCCAAGGCCCGACGCGCCGCCACTTGCCGGCGGGCGTGGGTTCCAGACAGTACGCGGCCTGCGGTAGCCGGCGTGACGGCGAGCCATCGGGACAGGGTCCGCGCAGTTCCTCGGTACGCGGTATCCCGCAGCCAACCGCGAGGATGGCCAGCAGGCACATCGAAACCAACGTCTTCATGGTGACTCCCGAAAGCCGCGTCCCTGTGCAGGTACGGCCGCGGTGCCGGGCTGTCAAGCCATGGACCGGGTGCGAAAGGGACCGTTACCCGACAGGGCCGCGTCCGACGCGGTCGCGCGCAGCGCGATAGGGCCCGGTCCCCGGTCGCCGCAGGCGGGCGGGGATTCGCCCGGATCCCGAACCGAAACCGGAGCCGGAGCCGGAGCCGGAGCCGGAGCCGGAGCCGGAGCCGGAGCCGGAGCCGGAGCCGGAGCC
>CAIXAA010000804.1 GCA_903917305.1 uncultured Myxococcales bacterium
GAGGCGCAGCGGCTGCGACAGCGGCCCGCCCCACTCGCGCCCCCACGCCGCCTTTTGCGCCGTCAGCGTCTCGCCTTGCACGAGATCGACCACGCCGTCGCGGCCCAGCAGCATCCGTCCCAGCCCGCCCAGGATGCACAGCACCAGCCCGAGGTGCAGCAGCGGGGAGCCCGTGTGGCCCAACCACCCGGTTCGCTTGAGGATCGTCCGCGCACCCGGCCGCGTCGGCCTCTCGAACTCCGCGTGCAGCGGCGCGCGCAGCAGCGAGGCCTCGGTCAGCGGCCGCCTCCAGGTCGCCAGCAGCACGCGCGCCTGCTCCTGCAGCACAATCCCAAGCGAGATCAAGGCCATGCCGACCAGACCCAGGAACCACGGCGCCCGCGCCACGTGATCCAGCCCGGTCGCCTGCGCCAGCGCGGCCAGCGTCGGCCACTCGTGGACGAAGCGCGTGTGCTCCAGGTCGCTGGCATCGGGGGTCTGGGGCAGCAGCGTCATCAGGACGCAAGCCAGCGTGATCGCGCCAACTTCGCCAAGGATGACCCAGGGCAGCCGAAACCACCTGCGCAGCCGGGCCGGCAACCTGCGAAGATCCATCTTCAAATTCAGGGCCTAGTCGCTGGGGATCGACACGTTCGCCGCGTGGAGGGCACGGCGCACCTCTTCGGGCATCTCGCGCTCGATGCCCTTCATCTTGTCCGCCAGGTAGGAGTGGTTCGCAAGAATCTTCATCACCTTGAGCATGAAGTCCTGCTTGCCCGCCGGCAAGCTCCGCAGATTCTTGAGCTTGTCCGAGTAGAAGATGTGCGCGGCCTTCGCCAGCTCGCCGTTGAGCTGCTCGATGGTCATCGCCGTCGGCTTGACCACCGCTTCCACGAGGTTGAAGCGGCTGTAGTCGTCCGTCGCCAGGTACGGCTTCAACTCCGCGTACAGCTCCGCGTACGGCCACGGCGCAATCGCCAGGAAGAACGCGAGGTCCGGCGCGTAATGCTTGGCCAGCTCGATGGTCGCCGCGATGCGCTCGGGCGTCTCGTCCGGCATGCCGAGCACGAAGGACGTCTCCGACACCATGTCATGCGCGTTGATCTGCTGGATCGCCCGGCGCGACTGCTCGACGCTGATGTCCTTCTTGAACGTGTCGAGCGTGGCTTGCGAGGTGGCCTCGACGCCGACGTAGATGTGGCTGATGCCGGCCTTGCGGTAGCGGCCCAGGATGTCCTCGTCGCGCAGGATGTGGTCGACGCGGGTCTCCATCAGGAGCTCCATGCCGAGGTCGCGCTCGATCAGCAGGTCCAGGATCTTCTCCCAGCGCGCGCGATCCACCGTCGGCGTTTCATCCGACAGCATCGCGACGTTGACGCCGTAGGTGTGCGCCAGGTGCTCCAATTGACCGACGAAACGCTCCGGACTCAACCCACGCCAGGTGCGCTTCCAGAACAGCTGCTGCGAGCAGAAGCTGCACTGCATCTGGCAACCGCGCGAGGACGACACGACCGCCAGCCGCGAACCGGCATGCGGCCGGTAGGTGTAGGTCGGCCAGTCGATGCAGTCCCAGGCCGGCTGCAGCGTGTCCAGATCCGCGATGGTCGGCCGGCGCGGCGTGGCGAAGGGCTGGCCGTCCATGCGAAACGCGATGCCCGCGACCTTGCTGGGATTGGCCTTGGCGGCGATCGCGTCGCACAGCTCGGTGAAGGTCTCCTCGCCTTCGCCGCGCACGATGTAGTCGACCGCATTGCCGTGGCCATTGAGGATCTCGCGCCAGAGGAAGGTCGGGTGCACGTTGCCGAGCACCGTCACCACGCCCGGCAGATCCTCCTTGGCGAACTGGCAGATGCGCAGCGCGGACACCGACGAAGCGGTCACCGCGGTCAGGCCCACCACATCCGGCTTCTTGCGCGCGATCTCCTTGCGCACCGTCGCTTCGTCGTGCCAGAGCGACATGGCGTCGTAGATCTCCACCTCGTGCCCGCGGGCGCGCACGGCACCCGCGAGGTAGGCGTAGCCCACGTTCATCC
>CAIXAA010000805.1 GCA_903917305.1 uncultured Myxococcales bacterium
AGCTCCAACAAACGATGCGCTTCATGGGACCTCCTGACTCGCCGGCCAGTCTATCATCTTCCCGGCGGCGGTGGGGGCGGTTCATCGCCCGCGGGCGGCGGGGGCGGCGGCGGCGGCTCGTTGTTGTCCGGCGGCGGCGGGGGCGGCGGCGGCTCTTCCTTCTCCGGCGGCTTGTGGTGCTCCTCCGGCGGCGGCGCGGGCTGTTCGGCCGGCGGCGCCGGTTGCTCCGCGTGCGTGGGAGGCTGCTCGCCCGGCGGTTGCTCGCTCGGCGGCGGCTCGGGCTTGGGCGCCTCTTCGGCCTTCTTGCGCGCCTCTTCGTCGGCCTTGCGCTGCTCTTCCTCAGCCTTCTTCGCGTCTTCCGCGGCCTTCTGGCGCGCCGCCTCGTCCTTCTTGCGCTTGTCTTCCTCGGCCTTCTTCTTGTCGGCTTCCTGCTCGACCTTGGCCTGCTCGTCGGTCTTGCGCTTGTCCGCCGCGATCTTGCGCAGGTTCACCGCCTCGGCGATGTAGTCCTCCAGCGGATCCTTCTCGCCCGGCGAACGCGGTCCGCGCAACTCGCGGTAGGTATTGAAATAATCGATCGACTTCTGGAAGCGCTGCTCCGGGTTGGCCGCCACGTCCGGCAGCGCCGACTCCAGGTAGAGGATGCCCAGGTTGAAGTGCGGCGCCGGGTTGCGCGGCTCCTGCTTGATCGCCCGCTCGTACTCCGCCTTGGCCTTCACCGCGCGGTCCGGATCCTTGCTGATGCGGTACGCGCTGCCCAGGTTGATGCGCGCCTCGAGGAACGTCGGCTCGATCTCCAGCGCCTTGGTCAGCGCTTCGATCGCCTCTTCGCCCTTCTTGGCGACGATCCACGTCACGCCCAGGTTGTTCCACGCCTCGGCATAGTCCGGCCGCAGCTTGGTCGCCTGCACGAACTGCTCACGCGCGTCGCTGATCTCGTCGCGCCGCAGCGCCATCTGCCCGTAAAGATAGTAGATATGCGCAATGCCGGCGTCGCGATCCAGCGCCTCGCTGCGAACCCCGCGCAGCGTCCCGCCGCCGTGCGACGCGCGGACGTCATAGGTCTTGCGCGGCGGACCCGCGGACGTCGGCGCACCGCTGGCATCGGTCGGCGCCTCTTCGTCGCCGGTGTAGATCTGGAACGCGCGATCGAGCGCCAGGCGCGCCAGACCTTCGCGGTTCATGCCGAGGTACGCCTCAGCCACGTAGCGCAGCAGCTCCGGATTGTCGTGGTCCAGCTTGATGGCCTGCACGCACACGTCCAGCGCTTTCTGGTACTCGCGCTCCGCGACCAGCACGCGCGCCTTGGCGCCGATCAGCATCACGTCGTTGGGCCGCTTGAGCAGCGCACTGTCGACCACCGCCGCCGCCGTCTGCGCATCGCCGTGGCGCAGGTGCAGCACGGACAGCAGCACGACGGCGCGCGCATAGGTCGGGTTCAGGTCCACGGCCTTCTGCGCGGACTGCATCGCGTCCTCGAAGTTGCCCAGGCGGAACTGCACCAGCGCCAGATCGTAATGCGCCGTCGCCGACTGCGGGTCGCGCTGCGTGGCGCCCTGCAGGCGCTGGCGCGCGACGAACAGGTTGTTCTCCTGCAAGAGCCGCGTGCCTTCGTCGATCAGCGGCTCCGCCGCCGAGTTCGGACGGCGCAGGTCCGTCTCCTCCGCCTTGGGCGCCTCTTCCGCCTTGGGCGTCTCCTCCGCGGCCGGCGTCGCCTCGATCGGCGCGTCGGCGACCGGCGGCTCGTCCTTCTTGACTTCGACCGCGGGCGGCGGCGTCACCTGGTGCTGTTCGTCCGCAGCGGCGGGCGGTTGCGCGGGCTCCTGCATCTGCTTGGGCTCGGAAACCTCGCCGGCCACTTCGCCACCCGAACAGGCAGCAAGGGTGGCGAGCGCCAGCCAGGTCACGGCAAAGGAATGCGCTTTCATCGCGACTCCTTGTCCGCATCCGGCAGCGTGCCCACCGGATCCGCGATCATGCGCTTCTCGTCCTTGAGCAGCGGGTACTCGGCGGGCTTGTACTGGTTGATGGCCTTGCGCAATTCGGTCACCCAGCTGTTGACCACGCCCTTGGCCTCGGCGTCCTTGAGCGCGACCTCCAAGGACTTCATCGCCTGGTTCTCGATCGGGCGGCCAATGCCTTCGAGCGCCTCTTCGTACGCCGACTCTTCCTCTTCCGAGAGGTTGTCCGGCTTGGGCGCCGCGTAGATCGTCCGCGCGAAGTACTGCAACATCTTGGCGCGATAGAGGAATGCCGCGTACGACCAGTTCTGCGACGCAAAGCTCGCCACGGTGTTCTGGTACTCGTCGAACATGCCGCCGCCGCGCGACTCTTCCGTCGTGCCGTCCGGCTTCTTGACCTTCTTGAGCGGTCCGAACACCACGTCCATCATCGCCATGACCTGCTTCTGCAGATCCTGCACGCGCTTGGCCGGCGGCAGCTTGGTGTTCTCCACCAGCTTGGTCGCCATGAAGGCGTCAAAGCGCGGCCGCATCTGCTCGAACGTCGCCTGCGCTGCCGCCGTCGCCTCCGGCCCGCCATTCTTGGGGAAGCCGCCCTTGCCGAACGAATCGAGAATGCGCACCCAGATCTTGTCCGCCGCCTTCTTGTCGCCGCGCGAGGTCTCGATCTCCGCCATCATCGAGTAGGCCTGGAACACGCGGTTGGACACGGTCTTGTCGCCCAGGAAGCGCCGGACGAAGTCGTCGAGCGCCGCGAGCTGCTTGTCGACGTCGCCCTTCTTCTGCCACGACTGCTGGATGCGCCAGGCGGACTTGCGCACCAGCTCCTGCCGCTTGGGGTTCGTGTCCTTCTCGTACTTGGCGATGATCTGCTGGTCGAGCTGCACGGCCAGGTCCCAGTTGCCGTTCGAGGCCGCCAGATCCGCGGCAGACTTCAGGTATTCCGCGGACTTCGGTCCGGTCGGGTCGGCCGCGTACAGCGTGCGGTAGTCCGCGATCGCCTCGGGAATGTTGAAGAACTTGTAGTTCAGGTCGGCGCGCGTCGTGACGATCAGCTCGATGCGCTCGATGTTCTTGGCTTGCTCGGCCTTGTCGGTCGTCTTGACGTCGCGGATCATCTGCTCCGCTTCCTTCAAGACATCGAAGCATTTCTCCCACTTCTCCGCGCGGAGGTAGGAGCGCATGCCGTTCATCAACGCCGACAGTTGCACCTTGGTGTCCGGCGCCTTGGCGCGCAGGCTGCGGTAGGTGTCGCCCGCCTTGTCGTAGTCGGCGCGCGCCTCTTCGAGCTTGGCACCGGCGATCGCCGGATCTCCAGTTGCTTCCGCGGCCTTCACCGTCTCTTCGGCCTTGGCGTAGATCGCATCCGCGCCGCGTCCCAGCACGCCCAGGTTGAACTGCTGCACGGCCTTCATGGTATCGCCGCGCTGCTTCTCCGTGCCGAGCTGGTGATCTTCCATGTACTTCGCGACTTCCTGCAGCTTGGCGTACTGCGCCTCGATGCTGTAGGAGGTGAGAAGGTCCTTGATCGCCTCGTTGGCCTGCG
>CAIXAA010000806.1 GCA_903917305.1 uncultured Myxococcales bacterium
CGGAACCCGAACGGGAGCCCGAGCCGAAGCCCGAGCCGGAACCGGAACCGGAACCCGGCCCGGAACCCGAGCCGTTGCCGGCAGTCCTCGTGCTCGGCCCATCCGGCAAGGCTGTCTGCGTCGCCGAGATCGTGCCTCAAACCCTCGAAGCCCCAGCGTTTCTCCGCGTCGTGCGCGGCTTCGGCGGGGCTGCCCAGCCCCCTTTGACCATTGACACAGAGGTCGATTGCGGCTAGCCTCTTGCGCCCGAGAGATCCGTTCACCAGGAACTGGCGGAGCAGCAAGCAAGCACCGACACCGCCGCAGAGACGCCCAGAGGGCGTGCAAGGACAGAAGACCCATGGCGCTTCTCGCATTCCAGAAGGCTGACATTGTCGCCAAGCACCGCAAGCACGAGACCGACACCGGCTCGCCGGAAGTGCAGATCGGCCTCCTCACGGAGCGGATCACCTACTTGACCGAGCACTTCAAGGTCCACACCAAGGATCACCACGGTCGTCGCGGCCTTCTGCGCCTCGTCAGCAACCGCCGTGGCCTGCTCGATTACGTCAAGGCTCACGACATCGAGCGCTACAAGGCCATCCTGGCCACGTTCGATTTGCGCAAGTAGGCCTAGCGCCTGCCATCGCCGACCAGCTTGCATCGTGCCACGACGTGTGGCGACTACGATGCGCGGCAGCGGGCGGCGAGATCCATTCGCGTGACGGTCTGTTCCGGCACGCGGACTCCCTGACTCCAAATCATGACTTGCGGGGCAAGGACATTCGTCCCCGCGCGGAGTGCCCCACATGGCTCATGTCCAGAAGACCATCGATTTCGGTGGCAAGCCTTTGACCTTTGATACCGGCAAGATGGCCAAGCAGGCCAACGGTGCCGTGTTCCTCAGCATGGGCGAGACGTCGCTGCTTTGCACCGTCGTCTCGACGCTGGTGGCCAAGCCGAACCAGCCGTTCTTCCCGTTGTCCTGCGACTACTTCGAGAAGTTCTATGCCGCGGGCCGCATCCCCGGCAGCTACTTCAAGCGCGAAGGCCGCCAGGCGGAGCACGAAGTGCTCATCAGCCGCATCATCGACCGCCCGTGCCGGCCGCTGTTCCCCGAGGGGTTCATGGCGGAGACGCAGGTCAACGCGATGGTCGTGTCCTACGACAAGCTCCATGACACCGCCGCGATGGCCGTCATCGGCTGCTCGGCGGCGCTCGCCATCTCGAACATCCCGTGGAACGGCCCGGTTGCGGCTTGCCGCGTGGGCTTCGTCGACGGCGCGTACATCTGCAACCCGACGCCGGCCGAGAAGGCTGGCAGCGCGCTCGACTTGTTCGTCGTGACCGGCCCCAAGGGCATCGTCATGGTCGAGGCCGGCGCCAACTTCGTCAGCGAAGAAGTGATGATCGGCGCCCTGCTCTTCGGTGAAGCGCAGTGCAAGCCCGTCATCGCCGCCATCCAGGCGCTGGCAGTCGAGTGCGGCAAGCCGAAGTTCAACTTCGTGCCGGCAGCGGTCGACGAACTGCTGGTCGCCGCGTGCCGCGAGTTCGCCTACGAGAAGACCAAGGTTGCGGTCGTCATCAAGGACAAGCACGAGCGCTATGCCGCCGCCGCGATGATCAAGGCCGAGACGGTCCAGGCGCTGTCGGACCGCTTCCCGGGCCGCGATGGCGAGATCAAGGACATCGTCGATCACTTCAAGGACGAAATCTGCCGCAAGCAGATCGTCGAAGAGCGCTGCCGTCTCGATGGCCGCAAGCTCGATGAGATCCGCAAGATCACCATCGAGACCGGCGTCCTGAAGCGCGCGCACGGCTCGGCGCTGTTCACGCGTGGCGAGACGCAGGCGCTGGTCGCGGCGACGCTCGGCACGGGTCACGACGAGCAGCGCATCGAGACGCTCAACGGCACGGAGCCGCGGCGTTTCATGCTGCACTACAACTTCCCGCCGTTCTCGACCGGCGAAGTGAAGCCGATGCGCGGCCCCGGCCGTCGCGAGATTGGCCACGGCGCGTTGGCGTGGCGCGGCATCCAGCCGTCCCTGCCCAGCTTCGAGATGTTCCCCTACATCTTGCGCTCGGTCTCGGAAGTGCTCGAGTCCAACGGCTCCTCGTCGATGGCGACGGTCTGCGGCACGAGCCTCGCGATGATGGACGCCGGCGTCCCCGTCAGCTGCGCCGTCGCGGGCATCGCGATGGGCCTCGTGCAGGAAGGCGACAAGTTCGGCATCTTGAGCGACATCCTCGGCGACGAAGACCACTTCGGTGACATGGACTTCAAGGTCGTCGGCAACTCCGAGGGCATCTCGGCGCTGCAGATGGACATCAAGATCGACGGCTTGTCCAAGCAGATCATGGAGGAGGCGCTCGGCCAGGCCAAGGCGGGCCGCCTGCACATCCTCGGCGAGATGAACAAGGCCCTGGCGCGCGAGCGGCCGGAGCTGTCGCAGTACGCCCCGCGGATCTTCACGATCCTCATCAACCCGGAGCGCATCAAGGACCTCATCGGTCCCGGCGGCAAGAACATCAAGAGCATCGTCGCCACGACGGGCGCGCAGGTGGACGTCGAGGAAGATGGCACCGTTCGCGTCGCAGCGATCGACAACGACGTCGCCGAGGCCGCCATCAACATGGTGCGCGCCTTCACGTCGGAAGCGGAAGTCGGCAAGGACTACGACGGCGTCGTGACGCGCATCGCGGAGTTCGGCGCATTCGTGCGCATCATGCCGGGCACCGAAGGTCTCGTGCACGTCTCGGAGCTCTCCGAGGATCGCGTCGAGAGCGTCGAGTCGTTCTGCAAGCTTGGCGACGAGATGAAGGTCCGCGTCATCAACGTCGACCGCATGGGCAAGGTGCGCTTGTCGCGCCGCGAGGCCATGGGCGGCGCGCCGCGCCCGATGCCGACCCGTGACGGCGGCGGCGATCGCGGCCGTGGTGGCGATCGCGGGCGCCCGGGTGGCGGCGATCGCGGACGCCCGGGTGGCGATCGGGGACCGCGCGATGGCGGCGGCGATCGCGGTCCGCGCCCCGAGGCCAGCAGCGCACCGCGCGAGCGTGCGGAAGGCGGGCAGGAGCGGCGCGAGCGCCGTGAGCGCCCGGCGGAGTAACCTGCCGAAGTAAAGCGAAGAAGCCCGCGCCGGGGTCATGCCTGGCGCGGGCTTCTTGCGTTTTGGGGCGGCGGCGGCAGGTTCAGGTCGGGTTCCGGGTCGGGGTCCGGCTCGGGTTCCGGTTCCG
>CAIXAA010000807.1 GCA_903917305.1 uncultured Myxococcales bacterium
CGACGCCAACGGCGTGACGGAGGCGCAGGGCTTCCTCGTCCAGCTGATGCCGGACGGCACGCGCGACAACCTCGTCAGCATGATCCAGAACCTGGAGGCGCTGCCGCCGCTCGGGCAGGGCATGACGCCCGGCGATCCGGACGCGCGCGGCTGGACCAACGATTTGCTCAAGGGTTTTGCGTGGGATCAGTGCGCGCGCGAACCGGTGATGTACCAGTGCCGCTGCTCCGAGGACCGGATCCTGAGCATGATCGCGACGTTGCCCAAGGCGGAGATCCGCGACCTCGCCCACGGCGACGAGCTGCTCGAGACGGTGTGCGACTACTGCCGGACGCGGTATCTGCTGCGTCCGTCGCAGGTTGCGGCGCTGCTCGACGATCCGTCCTGAGGATCCGTCCTGAGGATCCGCCCTGAGGCAGTGCTCGGCTACGCGGCGGCGGCGACGGCTTGCTTGAGCAGCGGCTCCAACTCGCCGCGCTGGTACATTTCCGTGGCGATGTCGCAGCCGCCCACGAGCTTGCCGCTGACATAGAGCTGGGGAACTGTCGGCCAACGACCGAAGATCTTGACGCCTTCGCGGATGTCCGGGTCGGCCAGCACGTTGACGGTCTCGAACGGCACGCCACACGCCTTGATGACCTCCACGGTGCGCGCGGAGAAGCCGCACATCGGCAGCGAAGCGGTGCCTTTCATGAACAAGACCACGGGCTTGGAGGTGACGAGCTGGGAGATTTCGGCTTGGACGTCGCGCATCGCAGGAACTCCTTGGAAGACCGTCGGTCAGGCCGCGGGGGCGCGGGTGGTGAGGCCGAGGGCGTGGATTTCGTAGCCCAGCTTGTCGCCGAGCGCATCGTAGACCAGCCGATGCTGGTCGATCATGCTGAGGCCGATGAACTTCGGCGTCGTGATCTCGACCTGGAAGTGGTCGCCGCCGCCCGTCGTGTCGACAACGCGCAACTGTGCTTCGGGAAACGCAGTACGCAGGGCATCTTCGATGAAGGCTTTCATGGCTGGGTCCTTGGGCTGCGGGGGCAGGTGGCGATGGTCCTCCGTGTACGCAGTTCGCGCGCGGCGCGCAACTGGAAAGGCGCAAGAGGCTGGCATGGAAGGACAACCGCGCCGCTGGGGCTGCCGGGCCCTGCCGGAGCGTTTGCGATTCGCGATCATCCGGGCTAGGCTCCTGTGCCTGCATTCTTGCGGAGGAACCGATGGTGTCCGTCCACCCACGCGCGCTCAAGCTGGCGAGCCTTTTCGCCCTCGTCGTCGCCAGTTGGCTGATGTTGTGCGGCTTTCGCCCGTTCACGCCGGTCACGACGGTCTGTCCGACCTGCGCCGAGAAGGGCGACAAGATCACGCTGACCGACGGGCGGGTGATCGTCGCGAACGTGCTCGCCAAGAACCAGGATGGCTATATCCTGGCAAAGTACGGCGAGTTGCGCTTCGTGCAGTTCCCGGAGATCTCGAAGGTGGAGTACGGCGGCCGCTCCGAGCCCAAGGGCCTGGAGAGCTACGACCAGATCCTGATCAAGAACAAGGAGCAGACGGTCCTGCACGGCACGCTGATCGCGATTGAAGCCGGCAAGCCGATGGCCTTGAAGAGCCCGAAAGGTCAGGTGTATCTCGTGCTGCCGCCCCAGGCGCTGGTCTACTACCAGCGCGGCCAGCGCAAGGCGCCGCCGATGGCCGTTCCGCAGTAGCTTGGCCACGAGCGTCGATTTGGGATGCAGCTCAAGGCGGAGCGAGCACCGGAGCGGAGGCGTATCCGTAGGATACGTTGAGCACCGGAGCGGAACGACAACGCAGAGATGCGCCCAAAGCGACGCTCGTGTCAGCCGCCCTTCTTGCCGTCGCCCAGGTTCTCGCGGCCCGTGACCGACGCGAGCACGGCTTCGATCGCCTTGGCAGCTTGCGCGATGTTCTCCTCGTCGCCGCCCAACCACACGCGGCCGAACGCGCCAAACGGGATCATCTCCAACACCCGGATCGTCGCGGCTTTTTCCGCTTCGTTCGTGGCGAGCAGCGCGTAGCCGGCCGGGTGCACCTCCAGCACGTACAGCGTCTGACCCTTCAAGATCATGTCGCCGTGGCGCATCCGGTTGATGAGCATCGTGTGGTAACCCTCGATGCCCGTGATGATCTGCGAGGACATGATGCGCGGCTTGAGGCGCTGCTCGGCCGTGATCCCGAAGTGATCGAGCACCGCGTCGCCGGCGGCGTGGACCTGGCCCTGATCGTCGGCGTGGACCTCGATCATGCCAAACGCGCGCTCCACGATCTGCATGCCTGGAATCGCGGTGGTCTTTTTCAGGATCGCATCGGTCGCGAGGTTCACGCCCATGCCCGGCGCCACCTCCACCAGCAACGCCGCCTGGTCCTCGAGCGGCAGGAAGCCGCGCGCCACGGTCGCGACGAAGGAGGCCACCTGCGGTTGCAGGCGGTCGATGTGGGTGAAAGTCCGCAGTTCGATCGACTCGGCCATGAAGCCTCCGGGCCGCCTGAGCGCTGAGGGCGGCGCAGCGCGGTTGTAGTGCAGCGCCAAGGCGCGGTCAAACCGCCTTGCGTGCGCGATTGCGGTTGCCGGCGGCAGGGCGGACGCGTATCGTCCCAGCAATGCTGCGCCGTTCCCCGTTTGCCGCCGCCGTTCCCCCGCCCAGCAAGGCGCCGGTGAACCCTGCGACGGCGCGCCTGCTCGCACAACGCCACCGCATCCTGGCGCGCGCCCGGCGGCAGCAGTTGGGGTTCTGGCGCAGCCTCGGCCGCTCCAACCGCCTGTTTCCGCGCAAATTGATCGTGACGCGCGAAGGCAAGTGGATCATCGGCATCACGCTGCTGCTCGGCGCCGGCGCGGTCAACACCGGCAACAACCTGCTGTACCTCGTGCTCAGCCTGTGCATCAGCGTCATCTCCGTGTCCGGCATCCTCTCGGAACTGAACCTGAAAGGCATCGCGGTCCAGCGCCACTACCCGACGGAGCTGACGCTGGGCGAAGCCATGCCGCTGCGCCTGGAAGTGCAGAATGACAAAGGCCGTTCCGCGCTGCACATCGAGGTGGGGGAGCTGGTCGACGACGCCGACGTCGAGGCGCGTCCGGGCTACCTGCTGCAGCTTGCGCCGCATGAGAAGGGTCAGGCTTTCGCGCAGTTGCGCGCCCTGCGGCGCGGACCGATTGCGACGGTCGGATTGCAGATCACCACTGGCTATCCCTTTGGTTTTGCGCGCAAAGTCCGCCTGTACGACACGCCCGCCTACCTGCTGTCGCTGCCGAATGTGGCGCACGTGGATCTGCCGCGGCTGGGAGCGCCGGCGCGCGGTTCCCTGGATCTCGGCCGCAAAGCCGGGCAGGGCGACGCGTTTCGGGCGCTGCGCGACGCGCGGGCGGGCGATTCGCTGCGCGACATCCACTGGAAGGTCTCCGCGCGCCGGGAGCGGCTGATCGCCCGTGAGTGGGAGGCGGACGCCAGCCGGCTGTGCCTCGTGCGCTTCGTGCACGTCGCGCCGGAGCCGGACAGCGACGTCGGCAGCCTGGACGGCGCGTGCGCGACGGTGGCCGGGCTGTGCGCGGCGCTGCTGAACGCGGGGCTGTCGGTCGGCCTGGAGACGCTGCGCGGGCAGGTGACGGCGTCGCTCGAGACGACGGCGAACAGCGAGCAACTCCTGCGCATTCGGCGGCATCTCGCGCAGTTGACGCTGGCGGATCGCCGGCCGCCGGCCTCCTGGCCGGTGCCGGACGAGGAGTGGGCGGAGCTGGCGCAGCGCGCCGATGCCACCGCCGCGGAGATCGCCCGCGGCGCGCCGCTGTCCTGGCCCGAAGGGCTGCAGCGGATGTCTGCGGAACTGTTCATCGTTGGCTTCGCGAGCCGGCCGGAGGTGCGGGTAGCCGCGCCGGCGCACGTGCAGGTGCTGCTGGCGCCCGATGGTACGATTGCCTCGGTGTTGCGCCCGGATGCGCGCACGCTGGGTGCCGCATGACGCTCACCCGCACCTTCGTCGCCGTCTCCTACGGCCTCGCGACCGCGGCGTTCGTGCCCGTCGCGCTCAGCGGCGAAGTCGGCTGGGCCGCGCCCATCGCCTTCGTCATCGCCTTGATCGCCAGTCTCTTGCGCGACGCCCACGGCGCACCGTCATCCGGCGTGGTGGCGCGGCCGATCACCGTGCGCATCTGGACCGCCGCGCTGCTGCTCGCTTTTGCCGGCCTCATCGGCTGGTCCATCGCCGACGGCAACTGGCTGCTGCACGCCCTGCAATTCGCGCTGCTGCTGACGGTGAGCCGCTTTTTCCAGCGACGCTTCGCCAAGGACTACCTGCAGCTCATCGCGCTGTCGTTCATCCTGCTGCTCGTCGCGGCCATCGTGAATCCCGGTCCGGTGTTTGCCGCCTGCTTCCTGACGTTTGCCGTCCTGACGATGTGGGGCCTGACCCTGCACCACCTCGTGCGCGAGATCGAAGTGCAGACGCACACGGGGCCGGAGCACCTGCTGCCGCCGCCGCCGCCCAAGAAGCGGCGCTGGTTGGGGCTGCGCAAGGCGCTGCCGACCCTGCCGCAGCCGCTCTGGTCAGGCGCGCCGACGCATCCGAGCGTGCTGGAGTGGCGCACGCGCCGCCTCATCGGCTGGAAGTTCCTCGGCGCGTCGGCGGTCGTGTCTCTGGGCGTGCTCGCGGCTTCTGCCTTGTTCTTCTTCCTGTTTCCCCGGCTCGGCATGGGCTTTTTCTTCGCCCAGACGCGCGGCAACCAGAGCGTCATCGGCTTCGGCAGCGACGCGGAGCTAGGCCACTTCGGCGCGATCAAGTCGTCCCCGGAAGTGGTGATGCGCGTTCAGTTTCCGGACACGCCGGACCAGCCGCGGCCGACCGTGCGCCTGCGCGGCATCAGCTTCGATCACTTCGAGGGCAACGGCTGGACGCGCGGCGAGACGACCTCCTGGGAATTGCAGCAGGATCTGCGCGGCTACATCGTGCCCACGACGCGCGCGGCGCGAAAACCCGAGGACCGGCTGTGGCGCGCGGACATCTACCTGGAGCCGCTCAGCCAGGATGCCCATGTGCTGTTCGCGCCGCCGCAGACCGACGCGGTCGAGATTCTCGATGCGCGCTTTGACTACCTGCGCGGCCGCAAGCGCAAGGTCGCGATGACCAAGAACGGCGATCTGACCTACCGGGCGCCGCCGGACACAGCCTTGCATTACCGCGTGTCTGTTGTGGAATCCGAAGACGCGGCCCAGGAGGCGCTGCGCCTGCGCACCCTGGACCGCGCGACGCCCAAGCGCGTGCTCGACCGCTGGACCGAGCTGCCCGCCGACCTCGACCCGCGCATCGGGCAGCTGGCGCGGCAACTGGCGGGTCCGGCGCAGGGGCGTTTCGACCAGGTCGTCGCGTTGGAGCGCGGGTTGCGCAAAGGCTGGCAGTACTCGCTCGCCGGCGACCAGGATCCGAAGCAGCCGCTGGCGGACTTCCTCTTCGGTCACAAGCGCGGTCATTGCGAGTACTTTGCCACGGCGATGGCGCTGATGGCGCGCAGCCTCGGCCATCCGGCGCGCGAAGTGCACGGTTTCGTGGGCGGCTTGTGGAATCCGTACGGCAAGTACCTGGCGATCCGCCAGGGCGACGCGCACGCCTGGGTCGAGGTGTTCTTCCCGGGTGTCGGCTGGCGCACCTTCGACCCGACGCCGCCGACCGGCCAGACGGCGCCGCCGCAGGAGGGCATCGGGCCGCGCGTGCGCCAGGTCTTCGATAGTTTCTCGATGCTTTGGTACCAGTGGGTCGTGGAGTACGATCTGGAGCGGCAGGTCGAGGCGATGCGTTCGGTCGGCAACCTGCTCGGCAAGCTGCGCTCGCCCGGGACGCAGGGCGCGGCGGACCCGGATCCGCAGTCGGACAAACCCAAGCAGAAGCAGGGCTTTGGCGCGCAGGCGCTGCCTTGGCTGCTCGCCGCCGCCGTGCTGGCGGCGCTGGTGGCGTTGGCGTTCGCGTGGCGGCGGCGGCGTCTTGCCCTGGCGGCGGGCTTCGATCCAGACGTCGACCGGGCGACCGCGCGGCTGCAGCGCCAGCTGACCCGGCGCGGGTTGGGGCGTCAGCCGTGGGAGACCTGGGTCGCGCTGGCCGAGCGCGTCGCCGCCCTGGATGGCGAAGCCGGCCTGCGCCTGCGCCGCTTCGCGGGTGCCTACGACCGCGCCCGCTTCGCCCCGGCCTCGGGTCCCGAGGCGCGCCAGACGGCGGCCAGCATCGCGCGCTCCACCGCGGACTGGCTCGCGGCCCGCAAGCCGCAGACAGGACTTGCCCAATCGGCAGGCTCCCGCGATGATGCAGCTTGAGATTCGGTCCGGGGGTTCGCTCATGGCTTCGCAGCATTCACGCCGTCATCACGTCCTGGCCGCAGGGCTCGTCGCGCTCCTCGCGCTGGGGCCGGCGCCCTTGTGGGCCGCGCCCAAGAAGGCGCATCCAACGTCGGACAAGGCATCGATTACCGTGTCTTCGCTGACGCGTGGTGCCAAGGTCTACCTGAACGATCAGGAA
>CAIXAA010000808.1 GCA_903917305.1 uncultured Myxococcales bacterium
CCGCGGCGGAAGTAGATCACGGTCGGCGTCGCCTGCACCTGGAAGCGGCGGCAGACCTTGGGCGCCTGCGCCACGTCGATCTCCACTACCTTGATTCTGCCCACGAACTCGGTCGCGAGATCGATGACGATCGGCGCCAGCATCCGGCACGGCCCGCAGTTCTCCGACCAGAAGTCCACCAGCACCGGCACGTCGCTGCGCATCACCTCCGCGTCGAAGTTGCGGTCATCGACGTGGACCGGCATCACCTTCTGCTTCTGCTCGAACAACTTGGACAGCCAACCCATGGACGCTCCTCCGCGGCGCAGCGCGCCGGACACGGGCTGGAGCCGCAGCGTCGCCAAAGGATTCGCCCGCCAGCGCGCAGGATCCGCGCCGGGCCATGCGTGGCTATTCCAGCGACAACGTCAGGTGGAAGTAGCCCTTGCCATACTTGTAGCCGTCGACGAACAGGTACAGCGTCTGCCCTGACACCGCCGGCACGGTCAGCTTCTCCCCTCCCACCACCTTGAGTTCATTGGCACATCCCAGCTCGGCCCCCGTCGCGCACGGCGCGGAGCGGGCGTACAGCACGGTGTCGAAGTCGGTCGCGGTGATGGTCGCCGTCAAGGAGCCGGAGCCGTGCGGCACGACGGCGTAGACCGCGTCGCGCCCGCTCGACCCGCCGCAGCTGCCCTTCTGGATGTTGCCGAACGTCGCTGTCGTGGCGGAGATTTCCACGGGCAGGGCCCACACGTGGATGGTCTCGCCGGGGCAGGTGGCGGCGGACGTGGGGAAGCCATCGGGTTTGCAGCCGGCGCTGCAGCCGTCGCCGTCCACGGCGTTGCCATCGTCGCAAGCCTCCTCGGGATCGACGACGCCGTCGCCGCAGAAGACACCCGGCTGGAACTGAACGTCGACCGAGAACGGGCCGCCGATCTTGGACTTGCCGTCGACGAACAGGTAGACCGGCGTGCCTGGAACGGCAAAGAATTGCAGGACTTCCTTGCCGCCGGGACCGGTGTCGTCGGAACAGCCGACCTGCTTGCCCAGGCACGCGCCGCTGCGCACGTAAATGACTGGATCGAAAGCTGAATCTCCGGTGACTTTGACGGTCACCCGGCCGCGCTCCGGCACGTCGAGCTGGTAGGCGACGTCGTGACCGGCGGCGCCGACGGCGCAGGCGCCTTCGCCCGTGGCCGTGCCCAGCGTGAGCAACGTGCTGCCTTTCCAACCCGTGTCGAACTCCGCATCCAGCAACATGGTTTCTCCGGGGCACTTGCCGTCGCTCGGCGGCGGCTCGGCCACGTCCTTCGGCACGTCCGGTGCCGTGTCCGGCCCGAGGTCCGCCAGCAGATCCGCTTGCGTTGTCGCATCTTCCGGAGGTGCTTCGAGGTCCTCCGAGGCCGTGGCGTCCGGCTGGCGGCGTTCCCCGATGTCGTCGCCCTCCGTCGCCAGGCACGGTTCGCAAGGCCCGAAGGAGAGTCCATTGTCCAAGCAGAGTTGCGTGCCCTTCTCCACGCCGCCCGGGCAAAGGCAGTAGACGTTCTGGCCCGGCACGCACAAGTGCCCGGACGCTGCGTGCGTCGCCGCAGAGCTGCCGCAGCCCAGGAGAAGAAGCATCAGACATGGCGCGAACTTGCGTGTCATCGGCGCGAGCCTCCCTTGCCTTTCCTGCGCACGAGGCACAAAGCCGCGGCGGCGATGCCGGCAGCGCCCGCAACCGCCGATGGTGCACCAGGTCGCGCCGCACAGCCACCGGCTGCCTGCCCTGAGCAGGTGTCAAAGCCGCCGCGCGGCGTCAAGTCGCAAGACGCAGCCCTTCCAGGGGGATAGGCCGCGCAGACGGCGGCGATGTCATCGCCCGAGAGCGTCCGGCCGGCCGTCGAGCCGGGCTCGTAGTCCGGATACATCACCGCCCAAGGCTGATCGCTGTGGGCGATGCCCAGAAAGTGCCCGACTTCATGAGTGATCACCGACTGCAGGTCGTACTCCACGTCCTTGCGATCCAGCGTGAACCAGTTCGCGGCCGAGTTGATCTCCATGTCGACATCCAGGATCTCCCCCGTGTCCGCGTCGAAGTGCACCGTCGTCTTGGCGATGTTGTCGTAGGTTCCCTTGAATGTCCAGGCGTTGTCGCGAAAGACGACAAGGTTCACGTTGCGTCCGTTCGGGTCGTACTCGTTGTTCACGCACGGCGTATCCGGCAACGGCCCGGTGGTCACGCTGGCGCGCTGGCCGCCGCCGCAGTCGACGTCGCTCCAGGTGGCGAACGCGGCGTCGATGACGGCGTGCACCTTGTCGCTGGGCAGCAGCACGGAGCCGTTGGCTTGCAAGGAGAACCCGGCGCAGCGGCCGCGCCACCAGAGCTTCTTGCCGCTGGTGTTGCAACCGCTGTCATCGCTTGGGCAATTCGCGCCCTTGCAGGTGGTGGAGCGGCACCAGGCCAGCGCCGCGCCGGACCAGAAGACGGCGAGCACGCAGAGCAGCAGGCAGACAAGGCGGCGCGATTGGGGCATGCGTGCAGGCACCGAAGGGCCGCAAAGGGCGGCCCGGCAAGACTAGCCCCCGCTCCCGGCGGCGGCAAGCCGGCACGGCGCAAGGCAGATGTAGCTAGAGCCCGAGCACGGCGCGCAAACGCTGGTAGCCCTGGCGCGTCGCGCGCAGCTCCGTGCGGTCGCGCAGCACGACGCTGAAGGTGTCGCGCGTCTCCTGCTCCAGCCGCGTGACGCGATCGACATTCACCAGGCAAGTTCGATGGATGCGCACGAAGCGCCGTGGATCCAGCGCCTGCTCCAGGCTGGCCAGCGACTGGTGCTTGAGCCAGCTCTTCGCGCCGACGTGCAGGTTCACGTAGTCATCTTCCGAAGTTGCGTAGTCGAGATCCGCCGCGTCGACGATCACCACTTCGGCAC
>CAIXAA010000809.1 GCA_903917305.1 uncultured Myxococcales bacterium
AACCATTGTCCCAGGATGCCGTAGCCCGCGCCGTCCTTGCCGCTGGCGTCCTCGTACGCGATGACGAAGCTGCCGTCGGCGTGGGTGGCGACGCGCGCGTTGCCCTGGAAGCCGGTGACCGTTGCATTCACGGCGATTTCGCTGCCAGCCTTGGAGCCGTCGGAGAAGAACACCTGCGCCGTCACGTCGCCGCTGCCGCTGTCCGTGTTCCACGCGACGATGAACAGGCCGGTGGCCGGCTCGTAGGCGACGCGCGGCACGGCCTGCACGCCGGCCGTCGTGGTGTTGACCTGGAACTTCGCACCGTTGGTGTTGCCGTTCGAGTAGTACAGCTGGCCCCAGATCTCCGCGCCGTCGTCCCACACCAGGATCGACGAGCCGTCGCCGCCGTACACCGCGACGTCGTAGTTCTTCATCGTGCTGTCGGTGCCCAGGTCCTTGAACGTCGTGCCGTCCCCATTGAAGATCTTGCGGTAGTTGGTGGAATCGAGCGTGTAGACGACAAAGCGCTTGCCGTCCGCATACGCCGCGCCGGCCGCGCCGACGCTTGTGGCCCCCGGCAAGGCCCAAGCACTGGTCGCGCAGTTGCTCGCGGGCGACGGCAACGCGGTGTTGGTGCCCCAGACATCCAACGTATCAAAGCGGTTCCACGATACCGGCTGCGTGCGGTCGTAGCGCGTCGTGCTGGCGCAGCTGTAGTAGTTGTTGGCGTAGTAGCAGGACGAGCTGGTCGCGCCGCTGGAATAGCAAGTCGTATTGCAGATGTTCGACGCGCTGGTGTAGTAGTTCGTGTAGTAGCAGGTCGACGGCGTGCTCAGCTGCGTCAACGTGAACACGTCGTGCACGCCGCTGCCCTTGTTGATCATGGACATCGCCGTGACGTACGCGCTGCCGCCTGCCGCGAGGTTCTCCTCGTAATACTCGCGCGACCAGTCACTGCGGTAGCTGCGCCCGCTGATGTTGTTGTTGTCGCTGCCCCAACCCGCCGCGAAGCGCCCGCCACCCATGTCGACCAGCGCCGGCGTCTTGACCAGCGTCGAGGCCAGCGTCTTGAACGTCGACATGCGGAAGTCGCCGCACACATTGTTGGTGCCCACGCAGATGCCGGTCTTGCAGGTGTCCGTCGCCGTGCACGAATCGCCGTCATTGCACGCCGTGCCGTCGGTCTTGCCGACCGCGATGCACTTCTTGGAGGTCTCGTCGCAGGTGCCGGTGGCGCAGTTGCTGGAGCTCGCCGTGCAGTCCATCACCGGCCCGGGCGTGCACTTGCCGGTGCCGTCGCAGCTGTCCGTCGTCGTGCAGAACTTGCCGTCATCGCACGTGGTTCCCGCGTTCTTCGGCGTCGGGCCGCACTGGTAGCTCTGCGGGCCGGTCGAGTTGCACACCCAGGTATTGCAAGGATCGCCCAGCGGTTGGCTGCACTGGTACGCGCTGCCGGCGACGCACACGCCGCTGGCGCACTTGTCGGTGACGGTGCAGCCGTTGTTGTCCGCGTCGCACGCCGTGCCGTCCGGCTTGGGCGAGCCGACGCACTTCTTCTGCACCTCGTCGCAAGTCCCGCTGGTGCAACCGGAAGACGAGCAGTTCAGCGCCGCGCCGCCCTGGCACACGCCCGCCTTGCACGTCTCGCCGGTGTTGCAGTACAGGCCGTCGTCGCAGCTGATGCCGTCCTGCTTGGCGTTCTTCACACAGGAAAAGCTGTTGATGCCCGTGGATTTGCAGCCACCGTTGTTGCAAGTGTCCGACTGGCCGGAGCAATCCGGTGCCGCGCCCGCCGTGCAACTGCCGCCGCTGCACACGTCGTTCTGCGTGCAGCCGCTGCCGTCGGCGTCGCAAGCCAGGCCGTTGGCGGCGACCGCGTCATGTGTGCACTTGCCGGCCTTCACGTCGCACGTGTCGATGGTGCAAGCGTTGTTGTCGTTGCACGAATCGCCCGCGACGCAGCAGCCCACGACCGCCTGGCCCTTGCACGCGCCGCCCGTGCAGGCGTCGTTCTGCGTGCACGAATCGCCGTCATCGCACACGCTGGTGTTGTTGACGTGCTTGCAACCGCTGACCACGTCGCAGGAATCGTTGGTGCAGCCGTTCTTGTCGTCGCAGTTCAGCGCCGCGCCCGGCACGCACTTGCCGGCAGTGCAGACATCGCCATTGGTGCAGGCGTTGCTGTCGCTGCACGGGCCGTTCTCGTTGATGCTCGCAGCCTTGCACTTGCCGTCCGCGGGGTCGCAGCTCGTCACGCTGCACGCCGTGTCGCTGCTGGTGCTGCACACGACCTTGGTCGCGACGTCCGGCGCGCACTTGTAGGGCAGCGAACTCTTGACGCACACCAGCTTGCCCAGGCACAGGTTGGCGTTGGGCTGCGCGTCGCAATCGGCCTGCGTCTGGCAGCTGCACTGGTTGGCGCCGGGCGTGCACTGGCCGTTGCCCGCGTCGCACTTGTCGCCGACCGTGCACGGGTTCTGGTCGTCGCACGCCAGGTTGTTGCCGGTGTGCGTGCAGCCGCTCTTGGGGTCGCAAGCGTCCGTCGTGCAAGGGTTGCCGTCGTCGCACCCCGCCGCCGCGCCGCCCTGGCACACGCCGGCCGAGCACGCCTCGCCGACCGTGCACGGATTGCCGTCGCTGCACGGCCCGCTCAAGTTCACCGTCTGGCAACCCTTCTGCGTGTCGCAGGAATCGCTGGTGCAGCTGTTGTTGTCGTCGCACACGATGGCCGTGCCGGCGCACACGCCGTTCTGGCAAAAGTCCTTGTTGGTGCAGGCATTGCCGTCATCGCACGCCGAGCCGATCGGCGTGTTCTTGCACGCCCCGGACGTCACGTCGCACACGTCCGCCGTGCAGGCGTTCTTGTCGTCGCAGCTCAGCGGCGCGCCCGGCAGGCAGTTGCCCGCGCCGTCGCACTTGTCGCCGACCGTGCACAAGCTGCCGTCGTCGCAGCCGCCGCCGAGCACCGCCGAGAACACGCAACCCTTGACGTTGTCGCACTGATCCGCCGTGCACGGGTTGCCGTCGCTGCACACCTTGGCCTTGCCGATGCACACGCCGCCGCTGCACGCATCGCTGGTGGTGCAGGCGATGCCGTCATCGCAGGAGCCGCCGAGCGGCGCGTTCTTGCAAGCCCCCGTCACCCCGTCGCAATTGTCCGCGGTGCACGGGTTGCCGTCATCGCAGTTGACCGCCTTGCCGGACACGCACACGCCGCTGCCGTCGCACGCGTCGCCGGCGGTGCACGGGTTGCCGTCCTCGCAGCCGGCGCCGACCACCAGGACCGAGACGCAACCCTTCAGCGCATCGCAGGAATCGTTGGTGCACGGGTTGCCGTCGCTGCACACCTTGGCCTTGCCGCCGCACACGCCGCTGGCGCACGTGTCGCTCAGCGTGCACGGGTTGCCGTCGTCGCAAGCCCCGGTCGTCGCCGCGTTCACGCAGCCGCCCGCGCCACAGGTGTCGTCGGTGCAGACGTTGTTGTCGTTGCAGTCCTTGGGCGTGCCGGCGCAGGTGCCGCTGGCGCAGCTGTCGCCGCCGGTGCACGGGTCGCCGTCGTCGCAGCCGGCGCTGGTGACCTTGTGCTGGCAGGAGCCGTCCGTGGCAACGCAACTGTCGATGGTGCAAGCGTTGTTGTCGTTGCAGCTCTTGGGCTTGGCGCCGTTGCACGCGCCGTCCTGGCACTGGCCAGGCGTGGTGCAGGGGCCGTCGGAGCCGCAAGGTCCATTGGCGTTGCTCGACGTGCAGCCGGTCTTGGGGTCGCAGCCGTCGTCGGTGCAGTCGTTGCCGTCATCGCAGTTCTTCGCCTTGCCGCTGCAGGCGCCGTTCGCGCACGCATCGCCGCTGGTGCACTTGCTGCCGTCGTCGCACGGCGCGCTGTTGGGCGTGTGCGTGCAGGCCTTCAAGCCCGCGTCGCAAGCGTCGATGGTGCAAGGGTTGGCGTCATCGCAGGTCACGTCGTCGGTCACGCCGTCGCAGTTGTTGTCGCTACCGTCGCACACCTCGGCGGCGGCGGTGGCGGCGCTGCACGCCGACAAGCCGCCGGCGCTGCAGGTCCGCTTGCCCTGGCAGGTGCCCTGCGCCGAGACGTTGTTGCAAGTCGTTGAAAGTCCGCCGCCGATCGCGCGGGCGTCGCAAGGGCACTGCTTGTCGTCGCGCACGCACTGCGGGCTGCCCAGGCCGCCGACCGTGGCGACAAAGGCGCAGCTGTAGCCGGTCGGGCAGGGCGTCGCCGTGTCGCACTTGCCGCCGCCGCAGAACGCGCCGAGCTGCACGCTGCCGTCGTTGTACGGGATGCAGGCGCCGGTGCCATTCGGGCCGGCGAGGCAGTCGGCGTCCTTGCTGCACGGCTCGCACAGGCGCGGGAACGCGGGCAGGCACGCGTGGCCCTTGCCGGTGCCGCCGCAGAAGTAGCCCGCCGGGCAGCCGCTGCCGCACGCCGCGGCGCACACCTGGCCGTTGCTGTCCTCGATGCAGTTGCCCGAGGCGCAGCCGGCGTCGCTGCTGCACGCGCAGCCGGCGTCGTTGCAGGCCGAGACTTCCGCTGGCGTGTCACTGGGCTGCACGGTGTCGCCCGGCACCAGCACCTCGCCCGCCGGCACGTCGGACAGGCCGGTGTCGTTGGTCGTGTCCAGCACCAGCAGCGGCTGCGTGTCCGCGCCCTTGGTGGTGCCGCACGCCGCCAGCAGCGTCAGGGCGCTGCAGCAGATCCAGGTGCAATAGGTCGATTTCATGGGGTCCTCGTGGCTGCCTGGCGGCGCCGGAGGGCGGGATCGTAGGCAAGGCGTGGCGGGGAGGCAAGGGCAAAGGCTGCCCCACCCGCCCCCCCGCCAGTTGCACCGCCCCACGGCGCAGCGTAGCCTGAGGCATCCGCGCCAGCCGGCGCAGCGGGGGGACGACGTGCGCGTGACCAGGCTGCAGACTGCCCTTTCGATGCGCTGGGTTGCCAAGGCGCTGGGCCTGTTCGCCGTGGCCGCGGGCCTGGCGTGCGCTGGCTGCAACACGCAGACGCCGTTCCTGGGCGTCAATCCGCTCGAGGCCAACCTGGCGCCGCTGCCGACGCAGGCGGGCGATCCGTATCCCGAGACGCTCTCGGCCCTGACCGGCAAGAAGGACGCCTACAGCTGGGCGCACGGCAAGGGCTACGTCAAGGCGTCGCCGGCGGCGGTGTGGAAGGCGCTGCAGGATCCGAACGTCGTCATCGACCGCAAGAACACCGACACGCAGTCGGTGCAGCTGCACAGCGAGCCAAAGTACGCGTGGAGCTACAAGATCCACTACACCGCCGGCAACGGTTTTGCCGAATGGTGGGAGAACTGGCGCTTTGCGGTCGTCGACGGCACGTTCGAGGCGCCGACCACGGGCCTGATCCGCTACCAGAAGACCGATGGCTCAACCTACATCGACCTCATCGAAGGCTCGATCTATGTGCGCGCCATCGACGGCCAGGGCGGCGTCGCCATCGTGGAGATGATCAACCACGTCAAGGCGGTAGGCCAGGGCGCCGACAACGCCAAGGCCACGCTCGACGCGCAGTACGGCGCCCTGCTGGCCAAGGTCAAGGGCAAGCCGCTGCCGTAGCTACGGCTTCTCGGCCACCGACGCCGCCAGCAGTACCTGCAGCTCCGGCCGCGCGGCCAACTCGCGCTCGAGCGCCGCGCTCACCTTGCGCCCCACCTGCTTGCGCAGCGACTGCAGCGTGTCGAACGGCACGTTCTTGGAGCCGCGGTTGGCCAGCCAATCCGGAATGTTGCCGCCGGCATCGGCCTGGACCTGGTACTCGACCTGCGTCCATTCGCCGTCGTGGTCGACCGTCAGGTTCCAGTGGCCGGTCACGTTGGGCATGCGCACCGCGCCGTCCTGCGGCGGCATCTTCGGGTAGTCCACGGTCTTCCACGTCAGCCGCAGCTGGTGCGCCGCGGCGTCGAGGGTCTCGGTGGAGCGCAGCACGCAGTCGCGGTCCTGCACTGGCCACGGCGCGCCGCTGCGCTGGTAGACGATTTCGCTATGGCCATCCAGTTTTTCGAGCACGCGCGACGCCACGCTATGGTACTGCCAGTCCTTGGCGTGGGCGTGGTCCTGCAGCACGGCGTAGACGGCCGGCAGCGGCGCCTCGATGACGCCGCGCGCGCGGAACTCCGCGATCTGCGAGCCAGGAACCGTGCGGCGGTGCACGAGGATGCCGGCCTCGTCGCGCACCTTCACCCAAGGACCGGGTCCATCGGCAAACGCGCTGGCGGTGAGGAGGAGCAGGAGGGCGGACAGCAGGGCGACGCGGGGCTTGAACATGGCGGCCAGCCTAGGGCAGCGGTCTGGTGCCCTCAAGCGTGGCGGATGTGAGGCTTTGTCACCTGTGGCCTAGGTCGAGCGCAGCGCATCGGCCGGGCGCAGGTGCGCCGCCTTCCAAGCCGGCAACATGCCTGCGACCAGCGTGCCGAGCACGGCCAGACCCATCGTGCGCAGGACGAACGCCCAGGTCGTCACCGGGTGGATGGTCATCGGGTCGCCGCCGGGCGGATGCGCCACCACGCCGCTGTGGCCGAGCGCAATCACCACCGTCGCGCCCAGCACCGCGCCCGCGAGCGCGCCGCACAGCCCCAACATCCCGGCTTCAGCCAGGAACAGCACGACGACCTGGTTGCGGCGCGTGCCGACCGACATCATGGTGCCGATCTCGCGGACGCGCTCGTAGACGCTCATCAGCATCGTGTTGGCGATGCCGGTGGCGACCAGGATGAACAAGATCACGGTGATGGAGCCGAGGACGACGCGCGTCTGCGTCACCACGTCGCGCTGCGCCGGCGCCAGGTCGCGCCAGGTCTCGACCTCGAAGTCCTTGCCGAGCGCGGCGCGCAGCCGGGTCGCGACCTGTTCGACCTCGTCGGGATCGGTCACGGCGACGACGTACTCGGTGACGCGCTGGTCCATGCCGAGCAATTCCTGCGCAAAAGCCAGCGGAACGACCACGGATCGCTTGGACTCGACGATGAAGCGCGACGGCAGCAGGCCGCGCACCGTGACGTCCAGGGCATTGGCGACGCCGGCGCGGTTGGTGGCGAGCACCGACAGGCTGGCATCGAGGCCGGCGCTCAGGGAGTCGGCAAGTTGGCCTCCCAACAGCGCATCTGCGTGGCTCTTTGGGCCCAGCGGCTGGCCGCCCTTGGCGATGTCCTTGCGGCGCGCCGGGCAGACGCGGTCCTCCTGCGCCGGATCGATGGCGGTCGCCACGAACATCGTCGCGATCTTGCCGTTGTTGAGCATGCCGTCAAAAGTGATGCGCGGCGCGACGTGGGTGACGCCGGCCACCTTGCGGATGCGCGCCTCGAACCGCGGATCCTGAGGCAGATCGAACTCCAGCGCGCTGCGGTCCGCGTCGTGCCAGCCGCGCTTGTGCACCTGCAGCGCGCCGACCTTGCCGTAGACCGTGTCCTCGATGATGAGGTTGGTGAAGCCGTCGGCGAAGCCCTGCATCCACACGATGGCGCACACGCCGGCGAACACCGTGGCGGCGGAGATGAGCGTGCGGCGCGTGTTGCGGCGCAGGTTGCGGGCGGCGATGCTGAGGAATCGGTTCATGATCCTAGGCCTGCCCGAGGGCTTGGATCGGCCGCAGTCGGCTCGCGCGCCAGGCCGGGTAGAGCGCCGCCAGCACCGCGCCCACGACCGCCAGCGCGAACACGAACAGCACGAAAGGCGCCTGCGCAAACGGATACATCGGCAGCTCCTTGGTGTTGCCGGCAGTGTGGAAGTGCATCCCCACGCGGCCGAAATGCGCGACGATGGCCAGCCCGCACGCCGCCCCCGCCGTCGCGCCGGTCAGCCCGAGCAGCCCGGCTTCGGCGAGGAACAGCGTCAGGATGCCGCGGCGGCGCAGACCGACGGCCATCATCGTGCCGATTTCGCGCGTGCGTTCCAGGACATTCATCAGCATCGTGTTGGCGATGCCGAGCATGGCGATGCCGAGGAAGGTGGCGGCGACCACGTTCAAGGCGAAGTTCTCGATTTCGATGAGCTGATCGACGAAACCGGCGACCTGGCGCCAGCTCGACACCTCGTACTCCGGCCCGACCGCCGCGCGAACCTTGGGGATGATCGCGCCAATCTGGTCGAGATCCCGCACAGAAATCGCAATCTCCGTCGCACGGCCCGGCATGCGCAGCAGCTCCTGGGCCACGCCCAGCGGCAGCACGGCGATCTTCTTGTCCGGCATCGGCATGCCGCCATCGCCGATCTCGCCGGCGACATCGACCTCCACCGCGCCCAGCGACCCGTCGACGTCGTTGGACAGCAGCGCGACCTTCTCGCCTTTTTTCGCGGCGATGCGGCGCATCAGCTCGGTCGACAGGTCGGCGCCGTTGGGCATGCCGGGCGCAATCATGCGGCCGCTGGTGACGATCTTGGCGCGCGTCGGGCACACGCGCAGCTCGCGCACGGGGTCGAAGGCGAAGAACAGCGCGACGACGGTCTGGTCGTGGGCGTTGGCCATGCCGCCAAAGAAGATGCGCGGGGCGACGGCGGTGATGCCGTCGATCTTGGCGACCTTGCTCAGAAATACGTCATCGGCGGGCACGTCCAGCTCGAGCGCCGCGCCTTGCACCGACTTCAAGTAGCCTTTGCGGTGGATCTGGATGGCGCCGGTCTGGCCGTTCACGACCTGGTCGCGAATCGAGGCGTGCAGGCCGTTGAGCACGCCGTGCACCGTGACCATGATGGCGACGGCGAGGAAGACGGCGGCCAGCGTGAGCAGGGAGCGCCGCCGGTTGCGGATCACGTTGCGCAGCGCGATGCGAAAGAGAGAGAACATCGTGCCTTGCATCTGTCGGCCTTTGCCGACGCCGGTCGACGTTACGACGGGACGCGCTCGGCTGCAAGGTCAGGGGCTTGCGCGGCGGACGGCGGCCTCTTGCCGGCTGCGGCCGGCCAGGGCGAGGAAGTAGTACGCGCCGACCAGCGCGCCGGACGACTTCCAGACATCGGTCGCGGTCCACGCCGGGCCGAACAGGTTGAGCAGGTGCTCGCCGCCGAGGTACACGTGCAGCACGGCGAGTCCGACGAAGAAGGCGGGATGCTGGGCGAAGCGGGGCAGGGGCAGGCGCATGGGGCTCCGACGGTGGTCCGGCGTTGCTCGCGCCGCGATGCGTGCATCTAGCATATCTCGGGGCTTCGCGAGCCCGTCGCCCCTACGGCAACGCAGTTACCGCCACCGAGACGGCCCCCGCGCCGACCAAGGTCGCTTTGCTCCAAGTGCCTGATTGCAAGCGAGAATGCCACACGGTGCCCTCCGGGGCCACCCAGGCCAGCTCGACGTTGGCGCCTTGGGTGCCGCGCGCGACGGCCGGCGTTCCTTGGCAGGCGGCCGCGGGGGAGCCGACCTGCGCCGGGTCGCTCCACGTCCCCGCGCCGGGCGTCCAGCGCGTCGTGTAGACCAAGCCGTTCATGCCGCAAAACGCGAGGATGACCAGGCCGTCCGCCGTGGTCGCCAAGGCGGTGCGGTTCTTGGTCCAGGCGTTGTTGATCTTGGCCTGGCTGGACCAGGAGCCGGTGCGTGCCTGCCACCACACCTGCCCGTCGCTGGCCACGATGGTCGCGAGCAGCTCGGCTCCGGATGCCGGCGCGACGACGGCCGGGCTGATGGTGTAGTCCACCGCGGGGCCGACATCGACGACGCCGCCCCACGTGCCGCCCGAGCGCGAGCGGGCCGACACGCGGTTGCCGGTGGCGCCGTTCATCCAGACCACGGTGCTGGCGCCCTGGGCGTAGGCAAGGACGGGGGCAGATGGGCCGTAGGAGAGCTGGCTGCCGACGCCCTCGACAGGGCTCCACGCCGAACCGTCGAATGCCGAGAAATAGTAATTGTAATCAAAGCCATGGAAGACCACCTGCGCGCCGCTCCCCGCGAACGCCGCAGCTGGCCAGGCTTGCGTGGTGATGCCTGCGCCGATCGCCTGTGCCTGGCCCCATGCGCTGCCGTTCCACACCGCGTACTGCACCGTGTTGTCCAGCGAATCTCCGTATTTCGTGTAGCGCAGCACGGCGACCGCGCCGGCCGCCCCGAGCTTGTCCGCATACGGTGCGATGGAGACGCCGTCGACGGTCGGGACGCTGATGGCATGGCTCGACCAGGCGCCGCCGACCGGCATCGCGGCGACGAACGAGGCGGAGCTGCCGCCGGCCGCGAGGAGCACGACCGGGCACACCAGGCACGGCCCGCCGCAATCCACGCCGGTCTCGCCGCCGTTCTCGACGCCGTCGGCGCAGGTGGGCGTCGCGCAATGGCCCAGGTCGCACACGCCGCTCGTGCAGTCGGCGGCCACGGCGCAGCCTTGTCCCGGCGCGCAAGCGGAGCACGCCGGCAAGCCGCACGCGCCGGTCTGGCCGCCGCAGTCGGTCCCCGTCTCGTGGCCGTTCAGCGCGCCGTCGTGGCACGAAGGGGCGGGGCCGCTGATGCAGGTGCCGCCGCCGCAAGCGTCCGCCAGCGTGCACGGATTGCCGTCGTCGCAAGGGTTGGCATTGGGGGTGTGAAAGCAGCCCGAGCCCGGATCGCAACCATCGTTGGTGCAAGCGTTGTTGTCGTTGCACGCGTCGACCTGGCCGGCGCAAAGGCCGGCGGCGCACGCGTCGAGCACCGTGCACGCATTGCCGTCGGCGCACGCCGTGCCATCTGGCGCGGCGACGATGGCGCACACGCCGGTCGCGGCGGTGCAGACGTTCTTGGCGCAAGTGGTGTCGCTGCCTGTCGAGCAGGTGACGATGGTCTTGGCGTCGACCTTGCAAGCATACGGGAACGCGGCCTTGTCGCAGAACAGCGTGCCATTGCACAGGTTTCCGTCCTCCTTGGCCGCGCAGTCGCCGTCGCTCTGGCAGCCGCACAGGTTCGCGCCGGACTGACAACTGCCGGCCGCGCAGACGTCGCCATTGGTGCAAGGGTTGCCGTCGTCGCAAAGCACTGTGCCGGCAACGGGTTGCACCGCGCAGGCTCCGCTGCCCGGATCGCAGACGTTCTTGGCGCAAGTCGTGTCGCTCGCCGTCGAGCACGTCACGATGGTCTTCGCGTCCACCTTGCAGGCGTACGGAAACGCGGCCTTGTCGCAGAACAGCGTGCCGTTGCAGAAGTTTCCGTCCTCCTTGGATGCACAGTCGCCGTCGCTCTGGCAGCCGCACAGGTTCGCGCCCGGCTGGCAACTGCCGGCCGCGCAGACGTCGCCATTGGTACACGGGTTACCGTCATCGCAAAGCACAGTCCCGCCAATCGG
>CAIXAA010000810.1 GCA_903917305.1 uncultured Myxococcales bacterium
CCTCGCGCGACCCTGCGCGATCGCCCCCACGCCGTTAGGATCCCTGGATGCCCTTGTCCCCCGTGCCCGCCGGATCGTCCACGCGTGCAGCGCCGGCGCCTCGGCTGCTGTTCGTCGATCTCCTGCGCGGTCTGGCGGCGCAAGTCATCGTCCTGCATCACATCGCGCTGTACGGACCGCTGTCGGACACGGCCTATGCGCTCGCCCCCGGCACCATCGATTTCTTCTTTGGCTACGGTCGTTTCGCCGTCCAGGTCTTCTTCGTCGTCGGCGGCTTCCTCGCCGCGCAATCCCTCGCCAAGGCCGGGCCCATCGGCCCGCGCGCCCTGCTCGGCGTCGCCGTGCGCCGCTACCGCCGCATCGGCTTTCCGTACCTCGCCAGCCTCGTGGTCGCCATCGCCGCCAACAACGTCGCCGACCGCTTCATGGATCACAGCTCCATCTCCGGCCCGCCCGACCTGACCTCCGTGCTCGCCCACGTCTTCCTGCTGCAAAGCATCCTGGGCATCCCCGCCATCACCGCGGGCATCTGGTACATCGCGGTGGAGTTTCAGCTGCTTGTGCTGGTCTTCGCCCTGACTGGCCTTGCCCAGGCGCTCGTGCGCGCCCCCCTGCTGCGCTTTCGCGTGCAAGCCGACAGCCTGGCGCACGCCTTGTTCGGCGCATTGGCCCTGAGCGCGCTGTTCTGGTTCAACCGCGACAAGACCCTGGACATGTGGGCGATCTACTTCTTCGGCAGCTATTTCCTGGGGATGCTGCTGTACCGCGTCGTCCAGCAGGGCAAGTCCGCCTGGCAGCTGGGCGTGTACCTGCTGCTCATGTGCGCCGCGGTGGCCGTCGACTACCGGCCGCGCCTGCTCCTCGCGGCTGCGGTCGGCGCGCTGGTCTACGGGGCGGCCAAGCTGGGCGTGCTCGACCGCTGGCCGAACAACGCGATCGTCGCCTACTGCAACCGCACGTCCTACAGCCTGTTCCTCATCCACTTTCCCGTGTGCCTGGTCGTGAACGCGCTGGTGTGGCACCGCGATCTCTCGCCGGTCGCCGCCGTCTTCGGCATGGCGGCGGCGTTTGGCGCCAGCCACGTCGCGGCCTTCCTGTTTCACCGCTACGTCGAAGTGCCTTGCATGCGCGATTCGCGCCCGGACTTGCCGCTGCCGTTGCCGGTCGTGGCGGCCGCAGCCGCACCGGTCGACTCTGCCGCGCGGCGCTCCTGATCCGCTACTTCCCCAGCCAAAGCACGCTGTAGCCGCCATCCCAAGGCTCGTCCTCCGGCGCCTTGCGGTAGGCCAGCGTGACGAACTTCGCGAGATCCAGCGGCGCCACGCAGTTGGCGACGTACACGTGCCCCCAGCCAACAACGCCAACGACATTGGGCAGATTGGGGTAGGGCGTCATCACCCAGCGGAACGGCCCGCCGTCATCCGGCGGCACCGCCTTGGCAAACGCGCGCAGCGCGGCGATGGTCTCCGGCGGCGCGCACGGGTGGTAGAGGAAGACCAGCCCGCCGTGCTCCGCGTTGTGCAACCAGCGCTGTTCCGGAAGGAAACTGTACTCGCCCCACTTCCCCCACACCGGCCGGTGCGTGCCGGAGCTGGGCGGGCTGTCCGTGTACGTGATCGGATAGGGCAGATCGACGTGGATGCCGGGCAGCAGCGGCGGCGCCGTCACCACGCCGGGCAGGCAAGGCAGCAGCTGCCAATCCGGCACCTTCTCGCAAGTCCAGTCCACGCCGATGAGATCGATGTTGGTGATGCCGCCCGGCACATCCAGCGGCACTCCGTCCGCCGCATCCGCCAGCGCATCCTGCACCGCGTCCTGGCTCGCATCCGAGAGCGCGTCCTTCACGGCGTCGGCGATGGCATCGGGCACGACGTCGGGCTGCGCATCCTCCCCAGCATCGGCTGCGGCATCGGGCGCGACATCCGTGGCGACATCCGCTGCCACGTCGGGCGCGACGTCGGCGATCGATGCGTCGCCCGCGTCCGCGATCGCGTCCGGCGCGCTGTCGACCGCGTCGGCGCCGGCATCGAAGGCCACGTCGGCGAGCGCGGCCACATCTGGTGCATTTGCCGTGTCGGTCCCAGCACCTGGCGACCACACGTCGGCGGCTGCCGCTGCGTCTTTGGCAGAGAGCACTTGACCTTCCGGCCCTGGCGTCGGGACCGGGTTGACCACGCAACCGCCGAGCGCCAGCAGCGCCAGGACGGCCACGAGCAGCCACGGTCGACGAATCTGGATGCGGTTCATGCTCTTGCTTCCTCTGCGCTCGCGCGCGGTGCCGGCGCGTCCGTCACTTTGCCACAAAGCCGGCCCTTGCCGCATCCGTGGATCGCGATGACGCAAGACCTGGGGGCAAAAAAGGCGTATCGTGCCTGCCCTCGGAGGTTCCCCATGTCCCGGTCTCTTGCCTTTGCCCTCGCTCTTTCCCTCGCAACCGTGGCTTGCGGCGGCGGATCCACCAGCGCGACCACGACCGCTGGTCTGCAGGATGCCGGCGTTCACGATGGCAGCCCGCTGTCCGACGGCGGCTTGAAGGACAGCAGCAGCAGCGTCACCACCGTGACCGGCGTCGCGACGCCGCCGACGACGACGTGCCCCAAGGCGCTCCCCGCGCCGACGACTGGCACCTGCGACATCACAAAAGGCAGCGGCGGCACGGTCTTGCGCGGCACGGTCATCGCGCCCGACCAGGTCTACGTCGGCGGCGAAGTGGTCCTCGATGCCAAGGGCGCCATCACCTGCGTCAGCTGCGATTGCTCCGCGACGGCTGGCTACGCAAGCGCAACGACGCTGAACTGCGGCGATGCCGTGGTCTCGCCCGCGCTCATCAACACGCACGACCACATCACGTTTGCGCAGAACGCCCCCAAGCCGCACACCGAGAAGTACGACCACCGGCACGAGTGGCGCAAGGGCTTGAACGGCAAGACGGTCATCAAGGTCCCGGGCGCGCCGAACGGCACGACGGACGCGGTGACGTCCTGGGGCGAGCTGCGCTTCCTGCTCGGCGGCGCGACGGCGACGATCGGCTCGGGCGGCGTGAACGGGATGCTGCGCAACCTCGACAAGGCCGACCCGATGCAGGGCGGCTTGGGCAAACCCGCTGTGGATTTCGAGACATTCCCGCTCGGCGATTCCAGCCCGACGTCACTGCCGACGACCTGCACCTACAAGGTCTCGTCCACGGACGCCAAGGTGAACGCCGACAAGTCGTTCCTGCCGCACATGAGCGAAGGCGTGAATGATTCCGCGCACAACGAGTTCGATTGCACCGACGGCATCAATGCGCAGGCGAACTACGAGCACCCGCAGACCGCGCTGATCCACGCCGTGGGCTTGCAGGCGGTCGATGCGCAACTGGCGGCCAACAATAATGTTTCCATCATCTGGTCGCCGCGCTCCAACATCGATCTCTATGGTTTCACGGCCAATGTGACGATGTACGCGAACATGGGCATGAACATCGCGCTCGGCACGGACTGGAGCGCGTCGGGCAGCATGAACATGCTGCGCGAGCTGGCCTGCGTCGACTCCTACAACCAGGCGAACCTCGGCGGTTTCTTCACGGACTACGAGATCTTCCGCATGGTCACGGAGAACGCGGCGGCGGCGGCGAAGATGGCGGATGTGCTCGGGCAGATCGCCGTCGGTCGGGCGGGCGACATCGCGATCTTCGCCTCGCACGGCAAGGGCGCGTATGCCAGCGTGATTCGCGCGGGCGTGGCCGATGTGGCGCTGGTGCTGCGCAGCGGCCTGGTGCTGCACGGCGATGCGGCGCTGGTCGACGCGCTCTCGCCCGATGGCGGCGCGGGCTGCGAAGTGCTGGCCGACTGCCTGTCCGGCAAGAAGGTGTGCGCCAAGCGTGAATTCGGCAAGAGCATCAGTGACTTGAAGACGGCGATCGGCGCCCCGTACGACCTCTACTTCTGCGGCGTTCCGGCCGGCGAGCCGTCCTGCGTGCCGTCGCGCGCCGGCCTGTTCACCGGCGTGCCCAGCGCGGACGACAGCGACGGCGACGGCATCCCCGACGCCAAGGACTTGTGCCCGAAGATCTTCTCGGCCATCCGCCCCATGGACGGCGGCATCCAGCAGGACATCGACGGCGACGGCATCGGCGACGCCTGCGACGTGTGCCCGGTCTCCTCGGACAACAACAACAACTGCGCCAAGCGCAGCGTGCCCATCGGCGTGGCGGGCGACGCCGGCAGCACGGATTCCATCTCCAGCGACGCCGGCAGCACGGACGCCAGCCCGGTCGACGCCGGTCCGCCGCAGCTCGTCGGCATTCCGCAGGCGCAGACCATGACCGATGGCACGCCGGTGGAGATCCACAACATCTGCGTCACCGCGATCCGCGTCGCGACGACCGGCACGGCGGTGTGGGTGCAGGATCCGACCTTGACCGAGCACGCGGGCCTGGTCGTCTACAGCAAGACCGCGCTGGCGGTGAAGGTGGGCGACCAGATTGCCGTGACGGGAACGCTGACGACCTTCAAGGGGTTGCGCGAGATTGGCACCCCGACGGTGACGCCTGCGGGCGCGTGCCCGGCGGTCATCCTGCCGGTGGACGTGACGCCGGACGCGATTGGCACCGGCGGGCCGCTGATGGCGTCGTACATGAGCATGCTGGTTCAGGTTTCCGGCGTGGCGGTGACGAAGGTGGCGCCGACGGCGAAGGACGACTTCGTGGTGGGCGGCAAGCTCAACATCTCGCCGTACATCTACGTCTTCGATCCGACACAGTACAAGGCTGGCGCGACGTTCAAGACGATCCGCGGCGTGCTGGATTACTTCACGGATCACAGCAAGATCGACCCGCTGAGCGCCGCGGACATCGTCCCGCAGTAGCTGCCGTCACGCCGGCGACAGCGGCAGGTACACGTGGAACGTGGCGCCGCTGGGCACCTGACCATCGACCGTCAGCAGGCCGTGGTGCTTTTCCACGATGGTGCGGCACATCGCGAGGCCAAGGCCGACGCCGCGGGCGCTGCTGCGCTCCTTGGTCGTGAAATAGGGCTCGAAGATCCGCGGCAACACCTTGGGCGCAATCCCATGCCCCGTGTCGTGCAGCGCGACGTGCAGGTAGTCGCCGGGGGGCAGCGGCAGCCCGTCGCCAGCCGCCAGCGTGGCCACCGACAGGCTGGCGCTCAGCGTCCCCCCGTCCGGCATCGCCTCGATGGCGTTGACCGCCAGGTGCGCGAACAGCGCCGTCAGCAGACGTACGTCGCCCGTCACCTGCACCGCCGGCGGCAGATCCTCGGCCAGCGCCACCTCGCAGACCACCGCCGTGTCTTCGGTGGCATCGCGCAGCACCGCGCTGATCAGCGGCACCAGCGGCACTTCCTTCAACTTGTTCATGCCCGCGTTCGCCAGGATCGCCAGCTTGTGCCCCAGCGCGCCCGCCTCGCTCGCGCTCGCCTCCGCGTGCTCGAGGTACAGCGCCAGGTCGACCTGCGGCGGCGCCACCAGCCGCGCCAGGGACACGTTGCCCAGGATCGTCTGGAGCATATTATTGTAATCATGCGCAATGCCCGCTGCCAGGACGCTGATCGCCTGCTGCCGCCGCTGCTCCGCCTCCAGCTCGCGCCGCTGGGCCAGCAGCCGTTCGGCGCGCAGCCGGCGCGCGCAAACGGTCAGCGCGGCGTCCAAGCGCCCGAGATCCACAGGCTTGACGATGTAGCGGTCGATGCCGATCTCGATGGAGCGCAAGAAGTAGTCCGATTGCTCGAACGCCGTTGTCACGATGATCGGCATGGACGGGGCAAGTGCGCGGATCTCCTGCGCCATCGTGAGCCCGTCCATCGCGGGCATCTGGATGTCGGTCACGACGAGGTCGGGCAGCTCCTTGCGACACGCCAGCATCCCTTCGATGCCGTCCGTCGCGACCACCAACCGGCCCACGCGGCGGCGCAGCACCAGCTCCATCTGTTGCCGGGTCAGCTCGTCGTCCTCGACGTAGAGCAGCGTCAGCGTGCGCAGGTACGCCCGATCCGCGTCCGGCGGCTGCTGGGGCGCCATCATCCTTCCTCCGCGAGCGGGCTGATGATGGTGAACTCCGCGCCGCCGTTGACATTGTGTGCCTCGATGCGGCCGCCCATGCTGCGCTCGATGATCATCTTGGACATGTAGAGGCCAATGCCTGTGCCGCTCTCGCGGGTGGAGAAGAACGGATCGAACACCCGATCCAGGACGTCGCGGGGAATGCCGCCGCCGTTGTCGCGCACCGACACGTGGCCTTGGTGGTCGCCGTCCGACACGTGAATCTGCACCAGGCCCGGTCGGACGCGGTTCGCCGCAATCGCGTCCCTGGCGTTGACCAGGAGGTTGAGCAGCACCTGGCCGTATTCATTGGGCAGTCCCAGCAGGTGCAGGTCCTCGTCGCCCTCGACGCGGATCGCGATGCCGCTGCTCAGGAAGGCCGCCTCGACCAGCGCGACCGTGCGCGCAATCTCGGCCTGGATCGAGAACGCGACCCTCCCCTTGTCGGGCCTGAAGAAGTCGCGGAAGTCATTGATCGTGGTGGACATGCTGCGGACCAGCTCCACGCCGGTGTCCACCGAGCGCAGGACCAGCGCATCGTCGAGCTCGCCGTGCGTCTGTGCGTCGCGCAGGTTGTTCAGCACCAGCCCCAGCGCGTTGAGCGGTTGCCGCCATTGGTGCGCGATGTTGCCGATCATCTCGCCCATCGCCGCCTGCCGGCTCTGCGTCACCAGCATCTGGTCCTTCTCGCGCAGCTCCGCCACCGCCGTGTAGATGCGGTCCTCCAGGGAATGGTTCAACTCTTCCAACTGCGCGCGCTGCGCGGCCAGCGCCTCCTGGTCATGCGCGCGCTCCGTGATGTCCTGGACGATGCCGGTCAGGCGCACCAGCTTGCCGTCGCCGTCCCGGGCGTAGTCGCCCGGGAGCACCCAGACGTGGCGGATCTCGCCGTCGGGCCTCACGATCCGGTACTCAATCTCTGCAACGTTGCCTCCCGCCATCGCCGTCTCGACGACTGCGAACGCCTTGGCTTGATCGTCCACGTGGATGGCCTGCTGCATGATCTCCGCATAGTTCCAGGAGAATGCGGCCGGGTCGCGACCCCAG
>CAIXAA010000811.1 GCA_903917305.1 uncultured Myxococcales bacterium
GCGGCTGCAACAACGCCCAGGCATGCGGCACGTTGCAGTCGGGCTGGCACGACTGCACGGTCACCGTGTCGCCGCGGTGCAGCAGGGACAGCGGCGTCGAGGGCATCTTGGCCTCCCGGCGCACGTAGACGCCGGGTGGCGCAATCCACGCCGAGAAGGGCGGCGCCGGCCAGGGCGTGCGCGCCGTCGCATCCGGCGGCTGCGCCTGCGCCTCGCCCGCCGCGTCGATCTGCGCTGCACCGAACAGCGACAAACCCGCGAACCAGACGCGCCATTGGGCTTCGTGATGACCAAAGAGAGTTTCGTAGGCGAACATCGTGCACCTCCGCCCTGTCCTGAATACAGAGTAGGAGTTGCGCACGGCCGCGCAAAGGCGTGGCCATGGCCGCGCGGGGCTTTTTGCGTTTGCCTATGCCGGTTTTGCGATCTTCACAGTGCCATCCAAGCGTCGCGGGCAAGGCGCGCACACAGGCCGAGAACGACCACCAGCACGATGCGGCGCACCAGGACGTCGCCGCCGCGCACGGCGAGGCGGGCTCCCAAGGCGCCGCCCGCGAACTGCGCGACGGCCATGGGCGCGGCGACCGACCAGAGCACGGTGCCACGGCTGGCAAACAGGGCGACGGCGGCGAGATTCGAAGCGAAATTGACGACCTTGGCGTCGGCGGAGGCGCGCGCCATGGGTTGGCCGAGCAGGTAGACGCCGCCGAGGATGAGCAGCGTGCCGGTGCCGGGGCCGAAAAAGCCGTCGTAGACGCCGATCGTCAACGCCAGCGTGCCGGCGACGGCGAGCGGGTGGCGCGCCGGGGGCCTTTGCTCCAGGGCGGTCGGACGAAAGGCCAGGAACACCGCGATGGCGCACAGCAAGACCAGCACGACCGGCCGCAGCACGGCGCTGTCGACCAGGAGCACGAGCGCGGCGCCGGCCAGGCTGCCGAGAAGGCCGAGAGGAAACGTCAGTTTTGCCCGGGACTTGTCCACCAATCCCGCGCGCGCGAAGCCGTGCAGCGCCGCGGTCGCGCCGAACACCGCCTGACCCTTGTTGGTGCCCAAGGCGATGTGCGGCGGCAGCCCGACCGCCAGCAGCGCGGGCAGCGTGATGAGGCCGCCGCCGCCGGCGATGGCGTCGATGGCACCAGCGCACAGCGCAGCGGCGCAGAGGAGCGCGAGGTCGAGGGGCGGCAAGCTGGTGATCACGGCGGACTCCCTGCGGGCACGACGGCAGCTTGACGCACCCGGGCGCGGCACGGCAAGGGCGCGGCGGTGGCTGCCCATGTGGAAAACTTCCACACCGTCGAAATCCTCCACACGACATGCGCATCCGTTTCTTGGCATCCGCGGGCAACAAGCGGAATGTCCAGACGGTTTTTCACGGTTGCAGCCGCGAGCTGCTGGCAAGGATCTTGCATCATGCGGGGACAGCGGTCGCGACGACCGTGCGAGGCAGCCATGACCAGCCCCATCCTCCTGTCGCGTCTTGTTGGCGCCACCTTGACCGCTTCCTTGGCCTTCGGCGCCTTGGCTTGCACGGAGGCGTCCGCGCCGGCAGCCAAGGACGCGTCTTCGGGCGCCGACACCCCCGGCCAGAAGCCGCCGCCGGTCGCGGGAGATCCGCAGTTCACGGCCAAGTTCGCGCCGATTGCCGATGAAGCCAAAACCATGACGTTGCAAGACTTCCTTGCCAAGTACACGCCGGCCGACGCGCCGGTGCCGGTGACGCCGAGCTACGACGTGCTGGCCGCCAAGCACATGGACCTGGTGCAGCAGAAGCTCGCGCTGACCGCCGCCGAGCAGGCCAAGCTGCAGGCCAATGGGTTCGTTGTCGCGGATCGTTTGGAGTATCAGACGGTTCCAGCGGCGCTGCTCGACACGTTCCAGAAGGACCTGCCGGTGCTGGTGACGACGGACGCGGTGCTGCAGGCGCTGCACACCTCCTACGACGACCTGCTCAAAACCATGGAACAATACGTGCTGATCGCGACGCTCGACGACGCGCTGGCCAAGTCCCATGCCGCCGTCGCGCAGCTGCAGCCGGGCGCGGCGCCGCTGGCGAAACTGGCGGTGGCGGATGTGGATTTCCACCTGGCCATGGCGCGGTCGCTGCTGAGCGGCAAGCCGGTCAAGTCGGTGGGCGGCGCGGCGGTGGATGCGCAGGTGGCGAAGTTCCTGGGCTACGTCGCCGGGCAAAAGATGATGGATGTCGAGCTGTTCGGCAGCCCGCGCACGGAGGACTACAGCCAGTTCAAGCCGCGCGGCCACTACCTCGGCGTGCCGGAGCTGGAGCACTACTTCCAGGCGATGATGTGGCTGGGGCGGACAGACTTTCGTTTCGCGGAGTTCGACAGCGCGGCCGGCAAGTGGCTGTGGCGGCCGCGCCAGGTGATGGCGGCGCTGCTGCTGCGCCAGGCGGTCGACGCGGGCGCGGCGCTGCAGGGCCTGCAGTCGGTGGACGATCTGATCACGCTGATGGTTGGACCCATTGACTACATTGATCTTTCCGGCCTGGCCAAGCTCGCCGCGGACCAGGGCTGGCAGGATCCGTCGGCGGTCGACAAGCTGGACGCGGCGGCGGTGGACGCGCTGATCGCCAAGCTGGCCGCGGGGTTCTACGGCAAGCAGCAGATCGCGAGTCACTACCTGGAGACGGACCCGCTCAGCTCCGAGACGACGCCGCTGCCGCCGTCGTTCGCGCTGCTCGGCCAGCGTTTCGTCATCGATTCCTATGTGTTCAGCAACGTCGTCTACGACCGTGTGCTGTGGCAGGGCCAGAAGGTGCAGCGCGTGCTGCCCAATCCGCTGGACGCGCTGTTCGTGCTGGGCAATGACCAGGTGCTGCCGCTGCTGGCCGGCGACTTCGCCAAGTACCCGTATTGGGGCGCTTTGCACGACCTGCGCTGGCTGGTGGACCAGCACGACGCCAGCTTCTGGCAGGCGAACCTGTACAACCTGTGGCTGGATTCGCTGCGGCAGCTCAATGCGCCGACGACGGCGGCGCAGTTCCCGTTCGCGATGCGCACACCGGCCTGGCGCGACAAGACGGCGCACACGCAGCTGGCCTCCTGGGCGCAACTGCGCCACGACACGCTGCTTTACGCCAAGCAGAGCTACACGGGCGGCGTCGCGTGCGAGCACCCCGGCGCGTATGTCGAGCCGTATCCAGCGTTCTTCGCGAAGTTGAAGACCATGGGCGCGCTGGCCAGCCAGGCGCTGCTCAACACCAAGACGACGTACCCGGGCATGACTGACCAGGTGAAGCAGTTCTTCGCGGATTGGCAGGACATCATGGGCAAGCTGGAGCTGGCGGCGACGCACGAGCTGAGCGGCCAAGGCACGACGCCGGACGACATCGCGTTCTTGAAGGGCGTGATCATGGCGGGCAACGTGTGCGGCCAGACCTACAGCGGCTGGTACACCAAGCTGTACTTCCAGCAGAGCAGCCTGGACAAGTACAAGCCGACGATCGCCGACGTGCACACCAACCCGAACCAGGGGCCGCTGCCGGGGCCGGACGTGCTGCACGTGGCGACGAGCCAGGTGAGCCTGATGGTGATGACGGTGGACACGTGCACGGGCGCCGAGACGTTCGTCGGGCCGGTGCTGCGCTACCACGAGGTGGATTGGAAGAAGATCGAGCGCTTGTCGGACGAGGACTGGCTGGCGCAGCTGCAGGCGGGGACCGCGCCGCCGCAGCCGGCTTGGACGCAGAGCTATCGTGTGGCGAAGTAGGCGCTGCGCCTATGGAACGTGGTAGGTGATCGTCACGGAGCCCGCCGTGCCGGACCCGCCGCCGTTGCTGCCGCCCGCGCCGCCGCCGCCGTTGGCCGGCGTGGACGTGACGCCCGCAGCCACCGCGCACGTGCCGCCGCCGCCGCCGTTGCCGCCCTTGTCCGTGTTGCCGGGCTGGATCACGGTGCCGCCGGTGCCGCTCGAGTAGCCGCCGGCACCGCCGCCGCCGGCGCCGCCGTCGTTGTTGACGCCACGGCTCGTGCCCGCGGTCGCCGCGCCAAAGCCTTGGCCGCCGCCGGTGCAGCCGAGACCGCCAGGCGTGCCGTCGCGGTTGGGCGCCGTGTTGCCCGCGCCGCCGCCGCCACCACCGCCGCCTGCGACGATCAGCGTGTTCGCGGCGCTGGCTGCGCCGGCAAAGACACCGGACAAGCCGCCGCCGCCGCCGCCGCCGCCGGAGCAGCCTTGGCCACCCGCGTTGCCGCCCGCGGCACCATTGAGGTAGCCGGCCGTGCCCGCGCCGGCGTTGGTCACGCAGCCGCCGCCCGCGCCGCCGCCGTTGCCGACCACGATGGTCAACGTCGCGCCGGCCGTGACGGCGACGTTGGTCGCCACTTCGCTGCCGCCCGCGCCACCGACGCCGCCCGCGCCGCCGTCATCGCCGCCGCCGCCGCCGCCGCCGCCGAGGACGGTGACGCTTGCCAGCGACGTCACGCCGGTCGCCACGACGAACGACTGCGTCGCGCCGGTGTAGGCGTACGTCTTGCTGTACTGGCACACCGAGGCCACGCAGCTCGCCGTGCCGCCGTTGGGCTCGACGCACTTGATGCCGCAGCCGCCGCAGTTGTTCACGTCGTTGGTGGTCGGCGTCTCGCAGCCGTCGGACAGCTTGTTGCTGTTGCAGTCGGCAAAGCCCGCGCTGCATGCGCCGTTGCACACGCCGGCGCCGCAGGTCGGCGTGGCGATGTGGTTGCTCGAGCAGACATTGCCGCAACCGCCGCAGTTGTTGACGTTGGCCGCCGTCGCCATCTCGCAGCCGTCGGTCTGCTTGTTGTTGTTGCAGTCGGCGAACCCGGCGCTGCAGGCGCCGGCGCTGCAGGAGCCGCCCGTGCAGGCGCGCGCGACGTTGTTGGTCGAGCACACCGTCGCGCAGCCGCCGCAGTTGAGCACGTCGCCGGTCACGGTGATCTCGCAGCCGGCGGTCTGCTTGTTGCCGTTGCAGTCGGCATAGCCCGCGGCGCAGAAGCCGTTGCACACGCCGCCGCCGCAGGTCCGCGTCGCCATGTTGTTGGCCGAACACACGGTGCCGCAGCCGCCGCAGGTGTTCGGGCTGGTAAGGATCGCCGCCTCGCAGCCATCCGCGAGCTTGTTGTTGTTGCAGTCGGCAAAGCCCACGCTGCAAACGCCGTTGCAGAGCGAGTTCGCGCACGTCGTCAACGCCATGTTGTTGTTCGAGCAGACGTTGTTGCAGCCGCCGCAGTTGGTGGCGCTGTCGGACGTCGACGTCTCGCAACCGTCGGCCTGCTTGTTGCCATTGCAGTCCGCGAACCCGGAGTTGCAGGTGCCGGCGTTGCAGGAGCTGGCCACGCACGAACGCGAGATGTTGTTGGTCGAGCACA
>CAIXAA010000812.1 GCA_903917305.1 uncultured Myxococcales bacterium
GGAAAGTCGAAGCGCGGGTCGTCTGGATAGCAGACCGACGTGATGATCGGGCCTTGCAGCGCGGCCGGCAGCCAGGTGCGCAGCCCGAGGCGTTCGAGACCGACCAGCAGCGCGGCGCGGTTGGCCTGATACCGTTGGTGGCGGCCAGCAATACCGCCTTCTTGCGCCAACTCGCGCAGCGCCTGGTGGAAGGCGGCCAGCACGTGCGTCGGCGGCGTGAAGCGGAACTGCCCGGTACGGTCCAGTTCCTGCGCCTGCGCGTGCACGTCCAGGCTCACGCTGCGGGCGCGACCGGCGCACTCGTCGAGGAGCGCGCGGCGCACCAGCACGAACGAGAAGCCGGGCACGCCTTCGATGCACTTGTTGGAGGACGACACGAGCGCGTCGATGCCGTCCGCGTCCAGGTCGATCGGCACGCCGCCGAAGCTGGACATGGCGTCGACCAACAGGAGCTTGCCGTGGGCGCGGACGACGGCGCCCAGCTCCGCAATTGGATTCAAGATTCCTGATGTCGTCTCGGAATGCACGCAGGCGACGATGTCGGTGCCCCGCGACCCGGCCAGAGCGGCGCTGATGACATGCGGATCAACCGGCGTGTCCTCGGGCCAAGCCAGCGTCTGCGTCTCGATGCCAAGGCGCTGCGCGAGGTCCACCAGCCGTCGGCCATAGGCGCCGTTCTGCGCCACGAGCAGCTTGCCGCCGCGCGGCACCAAGGTCCCGAGTGCGCCCTCGAGCCCGAACGTGCCGCTGCCCTGCATCGGCACGCAGGTCCAGGCGTCTGGATGATTCGAACCGAGCGCGACGAGATCGCGGCGGATGTCGGCGACAAGGGCGATGAACGCCGCGTCGCGCGAGCCGTAGTCATGCAGCATCGCGGCCTTGACGGTCGCGCTGGTGGTCAGGGGTCCCGGGGTGAAGAGCAGCGGGCGTGACGACATGGCGGCCTCCTGGCCGCGGAAGTGTCAGGCAGTTGCGTGGCGGTTGCGTGACGGCAGAGCAACGAGTGCGCAGCCGCTCCTACAACGCCCCCGCTTGCTGCAGTTCGTCCACCGACTGGCGCAGGAAATCCCACACCGCCTTGACGCGCGGCACCTCGCGCACGCTGCGGTGGCAGACCAGCCACAACGCACCGGCCGGCAACGCATCGACCTGCACTTGCTCATCCTGCGGCAGCGGCACTTGCACGAGCCCCGCCTGGCGGCCGTGCGCCTGCGCGCACAGCAGCACGCCCAGGCCGGCGTGCGCCGCCCCGAACTGCACCGGCATCGAGCTGGTGCGCACGACGACTGCATCCGGCGCCGCGTGCGCCTCGACCCAGCGCGCCTCCGGCAAGTGCGCGAGATCGTGGTCCCATGTGATCCATTGCAGCGTTGCCAGCGGCGCAGGCGCGGCACCGGCGAAGCGCTGCGGTGCGCCCATCACCGCGGGCCGCACCTCCAGCAGCCGCGTCGTCAGCAGATCGCCGTGCTGTGGCCGCTGGGTGCGCAGCGCCAGATCCGCCTCGCGCCGGTGCAGGTCGACGTAGCGCGTCGAGGCGTCGATCTCGAGGCGCAGCCCAGGGTGACGCGCCAGGAGCGCCGGCAGCAGCGGCGTCACCAGGCTGTCCGCCACGCCGGGCGGCATCGTGAGGCGCACGACGCCTTGCACCGCCGTCTCCACGCCGCCTGCCGATTGCGCGAACCGCAGCATGGCGACCTCCGCCGCCTCGGCCGCCGGCAGCATCGTCTGCAGCGCCGCAGTCGGCAGCAGCCCATCGCGACCGCGGTGGAAAAGCACAATACCCAGGCTCTCTTCCAGTTGCGTCAGGCGCCGGCTCGCGGTCGCCGGGTCCAGCGCCATCGTGCGCGCCGCCGCCGACAGCGTGCCTGCGCGCTGGCAGGCCATGAGCAGTGCGACGTCGTCCCAGCGAAAGCTTCCCGGTTGCATGAGCGAGGCCCCCATCATTGCAAGAATGCAAGGCTGATGTGCAATCATGGCCATTTACTTGCGACGATGCAAAGCTAGACTGAGCCCATGCAGCCTGCGCTGCGGGAGCGGGCGATGACGGAACAACAACAACTTCATGTGGTCTTTGGCGCAGGCCAGGTCGGCAGTCTGCTGGTGCAGGAGATCTTGACGCGCGGCCATCGCGTGCGGGTGGTGCGGCGCTCGGCGCAGCAGGCGACGCATCCGGACATGGAATGCGTGGCCGCGGACGTCTACGACGGCGACGCGACGGTGCGCGCGGCGGCGGGGGCGGATGTGGTCTACCTGTGCGTGAACGCGCCGTACCACGAATGGCCCACGAAGCTGCCACCGCTCTACCGGCACATCGCGGCAGCGGCGCTGGCGACCAAGGCGCGGCTGGTGGTGCTGGACAACGTGTACATGGTGGGGGCGAACGGCACGTTCGACGAGACCACGCCCGAGCAGCCGCGCAGCCGCAAGGGCCAGATTCGCAAGGATCTCGCGGATGAGCTGGGGGCGATGCACGCGCGCGGCGACCTCAGCGTGGTGTTTGGCCGGGCCAGCGACTTCTTCGGCCCGGGCGTGTCGCAGGGCGCGATCCAGCATCCGCGCGCGATGGGGCAGCTGCTGGCGAGCAAGACCATGGATCTGCTGGGCGACGCCGATCAGCCGCACAGTTGGAGCTACGTGCCGGACGTGGCCAGGGCGCTGGCGGAGTTGGGCGCGCATCCGGAGCTGGCCGGCCGCGTGTGGCACCTGCCCGTAGCGCCGGCGCAAACGGCGCGGGCGCAGCTGGGTGCGCTTGCGGCACAGTTGGGCGTGCCGCTCAAGCTGCGGACGATGCCGCGTTGGATGCTGAAAGCGGCCGGGCTGTTCTCGCCGATGATGGCGGAAATGGACGAGATGCTCTACCAGTTCAATGCGCCGTTCATCCTGGATGATGCGCGAATTCGGGCGGAGCTGTCGTTGCAGCCCACGCCGCTGGCCGAGCAGGTGGTGGAGACGGCAGCGTGGCTCAGGCGGGCGAGTCGGCCGGCGTAGCTCTTGGGTGCCGTGCCTTGATCTTCCGCGTCACTTCGCCGGCCTTGGCAGTGCGGCACAGGCGTCCGCCCTGCGCGGCGTGGTGCTGCCAGGCCAATATCAAGGCAGTGCATGGCCCGCCTGAACTTCTGGATCCCGGTGGCGATGATTGTGACGGCGTAGACGGTCCGTAGCCGCACGATTGGGTCGCGCAGCAGCCGCTGAAGATCGTGCTGGTCGGCAGCGGTCTGGGGCGTCGAGCAGGCGCTAGGGCGCGCCCAAGCAGTCGCTTCGCATCGCCGAGGAGTTGTTGACGACCACACCATTGTGGTCA
>CAIXAA010000813.1 GCA_903917305.1 uncultured Myxococcales bacterium
CGGCTCCGGCTCCGGTTCCGGATTCCGGCTCCGGCTCCGATTCGGTTGCAGATTCAGCCGCTGCCGATGTCCCCGCCCCCAAGCCCAAAGCCGGCACCTATCCGCTCACCCTCGACGCCGGCGCCTTTGCGCCCACGCCCGGCCACCCCAGCGCCGTCGTCGTGATTCCGCCAGGTTTCGATGCGACGCCGCCGCTTGCCGTCATCGTCTACATCCACGGCTGGAGCAATTGCGTTGCCAATGTCGTCGGTTCCAAGGACTCGGCGTGCAAGCCGGGCGGCGCGGTCGAGGGTTCCTCGCACCTCGCCGATCAGCTCGCGGCCGCCAAGAAGAACGCGATCCTGCTGTGCCCGGAGGTGGCGTTCGACGCGGCGACGGGCGATCCCGGCAACCTGGGCAAGAAGGACGGCTTTGCCGCGCTGCTCAGCGAGACGCTGGCCAAGATGGCGCCGGTGCTGGGCAAGCTGACGCTGGCCGATGTCGGGCGCGTGGTGGTGATGACGCACTCCGGCGGCTACCAGGCGGCGGCGTCGATCGCGACGCAGGGCGGCGTGCCGGTGCAGGAGCTGTACCTGCTGGACTCGCTCTACGGGTCGATCGGCAGCTTCGAGGGATGGATCCAGACGGATCTCGCGTCGTTCGAGGGCGCCATGTCCGCGCGGCGCTTTGGCGATGTCTACACCCAGAACGGCGGCACGCTCGCCAACAGCCAGGCGCTGGCGACCAAGGTCGCGACGTGGCTGCCTGCCGCGTCGACGGCGCTGTACAGCGACAAGACCGCGTCGACCTGGCCGCCGGCGACCTACCAGCACGGGCTTCTGTTCAAGTTCTCGGCGCTGTCGCACCACGGGACGACGCTGTACTACTTCGGGCAGTTCGTCGCTGCCAGCGGATTGCCGCCGCTGCCGTAGCGATTCGCCCACGTCGAATCCGATTGTGCTGCGCTGCCAAGCTGGGCTACAACCCCGCCGGTTTTTGGCCCACAAGACACTTCAAGATGCAAAAGGCAGGCGACGGAATGCGCAACGGCATGGCATGGGGACGCGCGAGCGGCGTCCTGGTTCTGGTTTGGAGTCTCAGCGCTTGCAGCGACAACGGCGGCACGTCCGCCAAGCCGCTGATCAAGGCGGACGTGCAAGCGGCGGGCGATGCGCCGGTGGAAGATGTCCAATGGTCGGATGAACTGACTGGACTCGATGTCGCAGCGCCGGCGGACACTGCTGGAGCCGACGCCGCGGCGGATGTGGGCATCGACGCGCAGCCCGAGGATCTGCTGCCGATCGAGCACGACATCGCCGCCGTCGATGTGCAGGACGACGCCAATGTCGCCGACGCGACCGCGGACGCCGCCGTGCCGGATGCGCAAGCCGCGGACGCCGCCGAGGACGCCACGGTGGCAGACGCTGGCGCCGATGTCCCCACCTGCATTCCCTTCTGCCTGCCCGGCAGCTGCGCCGACGACGGCTGCGGCAAGCCGTGCGCGTGCGGCAGCGGCCTCGCATGCGACGGCGCCGGCAAGTGCACCGCGTGCGGCGTGTGCGCGCCCGGCATGACGTGCAACGCCGCCGACGGCAAGTGCTATGGCGCCGACTGCAACCCGATGACCGACAACGCCACGTGCGACGCGAGCGGCCAGATCCTCACCACCTGCACCGGCGACGCAATCAGCAGCAC
>CAIXAA010000814.1 GCA_903917305.1 uncultured Myxococcales bacterium
CGGCAGCGTTCCGGCGTGGCAAGGCTTGCTGGCGGCGCTGCGCGAGCTGGGCGACAGCGCGGATCTGGCCGAAGGGCTCGACGCGCTGCTGCAAAACCAGGCACTTCCGCGCGACCTGCTGGCGCAGGCGACGCTCGAGCGCCTGGCGCTGGCGTTCGATGCCGGGCAGGACGATGCGCTGGCCGTCGCGGGTCCGCGCCTGGACGCGTTGGCGAACTTCGCGGAACTGCAAGACGAAGAAGAGACGCTGGTCGCCGTCGTGGCGGCGCAGTTGGACGTGCCGGAGCGGGCGGTCGCGGCAGCGCGGCTGCTGTGGCCGGTGGCGCGGCGCCTGCAGCGCCAGGAGTGGGCCGAGGCGAGCCTTGCCATCCTGGCGGCCGCGGCGCGGGAGCCCGCCGAACGCGTTGAACTGTGCACAGCTCTTGCGGATCTGACCGAGCGTCAGGCGCCGGATCGCGCCTTCGCAGCCCTGCGGCAGGCCTTCGCCGCCGATCCCAGCCCGCCGGAGCGCTTCGAGCGCCTCGCGCAGCTGGCGACGCGCGCCGGCCGGGACGCCGAGTTCGATGCCCTGCTGCTGGCCCTGGTCGGCGAACTGGAACTGCCGGGTGTGCAAGCGGTCCAGGACGATGCCCTGCGCGCCCGCTTCTGCCTGGCGCGCGCCGAACGTGCCGTCCATGCGGGCGATTCGACCACCGCGGCGAGCCTGTACACGATGCTGCACCAGATGGCGCCGCAAGAACTCGCGCCGCTGGACGCGCTCGAAGCGCTCTACCGCGAGGCAAGTGACGCCGATGCCGTGGCTTTCGTGCTCGAGGAGCGCCTGCACGCGCCGTCGACGCCGGACGACCGCCTCTCGACCTACCTGCGCCTCGCCAGCGTGCACGCCGAGGACCGCGAAGCGCCGGCCGAAGCCGAGGAAGTGCTGGCGCGCGCCGTGAACGATTTCCCAGAAAATGCAGATGCTTGGGCCGCATGGCTCGCCGCACTGCGCGACTCCGGCGATCGCCAGCGCGTGGCTGCCGCGTTGCAGCGCCGCCTGGAGCTTCTGGCCGCGGCGGAGTCGAGCGAGGCTGTCGAGGAGCGCCACGCCGCCCGCCTCGAAGCCGCGGATCTTTTGTCGGAATCGGACAGCGACCGCCTGCAGGCCCTGACGCTGTGGGTCGCGGCACTGGAGGTCGATCCGGTCGCCGACGACGTGGCGGCGCGGGCCCAAGCTGCCCTGGTCCAACTCGCCGAAGACGGCATGACCGAGACCTTGTCCGCCTTGGCGGATCGGCTCGAGGCCGTGCTCGAGGCGCGAGGCGATTGGAGCGCGCTCGATGCCGTGCAGGCCGCGCGCATCCAGGCCTCCCCGAAGGAGGCGCGCCGCGAACTGCTGATGCGGCAAGCGTTCTTCCGCGAACGCGGCATGGCGCAACCAGCGGCGGCGTTCGCGTCGCTGGCCGAGGCGCTGCTGCTGGACCCGGCCCACGCCGACACGCTGGCCGAGGTGCGCCGTCTCGGTGCCGGCGGGACGCCCGATCACCCGGCGCCCGTGACGGTCGCCCACGCCCTGTCGGCGGCGGCGAACGAGGCCACCGATGCGGCACTGCGCCGCAAGCTGCGCCTTGTGGCCCTGACGCACCTGGTCGGCGACGACGCCCTGCTGCCCGAGATCCGCCCGATCTACGACGCGATGCTGGCGGACGATCCGACCGACGCGGATGCCCTGGACGGGCTCGACACCTGGACGCGCGTCACCGGCGACGATCGGACGCGGCTGGGTGTCCTGGCGCTGCGCGCCAAGGCGACGGCGAACAAGATCGAGCAGGCGGCGTTGCTGCTGGAGCACGCCCGGCTCGCGGAAGCGCTGGACGACGACGCGCTGGCGCTGACCGACCTGCGCACGGTCTTGAAGCAGGGCGATCGGGAGCTGGTGCGCGAAGCGGCGGCGGCGCTGTGCGCCTTGCACGAGCGGCGCGGCGAGCAGCGCGAACTGGCCGACAGCCTGATGGTTTTGCGCGACACGATGGAGGACGTCGAGGGCCGGCTGGCGCTCAGCCTGCGCGCGGCGCACGTCCTGACCGATTGCGGTGATCGCGAGCGTGCGCTGCACCTGCTGCAAGGGGAGCGCGACGAGCACGCACTGGAACCCGATCTCTACGAAGCCGTCCTGCACCTGCTGCACGCGGGGACGGACAAGACGGCGCTGGTC
>CAIXAA010000815.1 GCA_903917305.1 uncultured Myxococcales bacterium
AGCCTTCTCTGGTGGCGCCTGTTCCTGCCGCTCTGGCTGCGCCTGCCGCAGCCGCTCGTGCTGGCTTGCCTGCTGGCGCTGCTGGCAGGCTACGTCGGCGCCATCGGCTATCCGCTCAGCGTGTCGCGAACCCTCGTCTTCTTTCCGTTTTTCGTCCTCGGCCACCTCACGACCGCGCCGCTGCTCGCCCGGCTGTCCACGCCCAAGCTGCGCTGGCTGGCCGTGCCGCTGCTCCTGGCGGCCTGGCTGCTGGCCCGCAAGGTCGCGCCGTTGTTCGATGTTCGCTGGCTCTACGGCAGCTTCGCCTACGCCGCGCTGGGGCAGGGCGCGCTGCTGGCGGCGCAGTGGCGGCTGCTGCAGCTCGTCGTGGCGCTGCTGCTCGGCGCGGCGGTGCTCGCCTGCGTGCCGCGCCAGCGCTTCCGGTGGACCGAGCTGGGCTCGCGCAGCCTCTATGCCTTTGTCCTGCATGGCTTTGTCATCCAAGGCGGCCGCGCAGCGGGCTGGTTCACGCCGGAACTCACCAGCGCGCTCGGCAAGCTGCTGCTGCTGGTCGCTTCCGTGCTGCTGACGGTCGTGCTTTGCTCGCGTCCCGTGCGCAAGCTGTTTCGGCCGCTGTTGGAACCGTCGCTCTAGACCCAAGAGGAAATCCCCATGTCCGACATTCTCGCCCTCGATCTGCACGGCGCCATCGCCATCGTGGTGCGCACCCTGGTCGTCTACGTCGCCTTGCTTGGGATGCTGCGCGTCCTTGGCAAGCGGCACGTCGGGCAGCTGTCGCTGTTCGATTTCGTCCTGGTCCTGCTGATTTCCAACGCGGTGCAGAACGCGATGGTCGGCCCGGACAGCTCCCTGACGGGCGGCCTGCTGGCGGCCGTGGTCCTGGTGGCGATGAACGCCCTGCTGTCGCGTTTTGCCATCGGCCACAAGCACTTCGGTGCGCTGTTGGAGGGCGAGCCGACGCTGCTCATCCGCGACGGTCGCGTGCTGCCGAGCCACCTGGCGCGCGAGGGCATGGCGCCGGCGGATCTCGAGGCCGCGGTGCGCGAGCACGGCATCGCGTCCATCGCCGAAGTGCGGCAAGCCATCCTGGAGATTGATGGTTCCGTCAGCGTGATTGCCAAGGATGGCCAAGGGCAGGAGCACCGGCTGCCGCCCGTCCGGCGGCGGCACATGAAGTCGCTGCGGCCGGGGGGGGAGTAGGCGACTTCGGCGCAGCGACCGGACCCGGAGCCGGGACCCGAGCCGGAGCCGGAGCGCGAGCCGGAACCGGAACCCGAACCGGAACCGGAACCGGAACCGGAACCGGAACCGGAGATGAGATGAGGCGGCCGGCCTCAGCTGCGCGCACTCTATGGTGCAAAGGCGGGCCACGGAGGGCCCATGCAGGAGAGACCGGCCGTGATGAAGAATACCCAACACATCGACGACAAGGCAATCGAGACATTCATCGGCATCGACCTGGGCGGCACGTACTCGCACGTGTGCGTGCTGGACCGGGAAGGCGAAGCCATCGACGTCGGACGCATCCGCACGACACCCGAGGCATTGCGCAAACGTTTCGGCGGGATGGCGCGGGCACGGGTGGTGATCGAATCGGGCCCGGTGTCGCGGTTCGTCGACACCGAGCTGTCGGCGCTCGGGCATGAGGTGCTGGTGGCGAACCCGCGCAAGGTCAAGGCGATCTTTGGCAACGAGAACAAGTGCGACCGGGTCGACGCCGAGATGCTGGCGCGGCTGGGACGGCTGGATCCGAAGCTGCTCTCGCCGGTTCGGCATCGCAGCGAGCACGCGCAGGCTGGGCTGCGGCTGGTGCGTGCGCGCGACGTCGCGGTTCGGATGCGCACGGCGCAAATCAACGTCGTGCGCGGCATCAGCAAGGCGGCGGGGACCAAGCTGCGCGCTTGCGAGACCAGCCGGTTTGCCGAGATGGCGATGCAGAGCCTGCCAGGCGAGATGCTGGCCGAGCTCGAACCGCTGCTGCACCTGATCGAGCAGACCAGCGAGACGATTGCGATCTACGACGCGCAGCTCAAGGCGCGGGCGGACGAGCTGGCGCCGGTGGCGCGGCGGCTGACGGCGATTCCGGGCGTGGGGCTGCTGACGGCGGTGACGTTTGCGCTGACGGTCGATGATCCCAAGCGTTTCACAAGCAGCCGCGATGTGGGCGCGTATTTCGGGCTGCGACCGCGACGCGACCAGTCGGGCGACACGGACAAGCAGCTGCCGATCAGCAAGTGCGGCGACAAGCACGTGCGACGGCTGCTGGTGCAGTGTGCGCAGCACATCCTGCGCAAGGACAGCAAGCTGGACAGCGACCTGCGACGCTGGGGCATCCACGTGGCGGGTGAAAGCAAGAATGGCAAGAAACGTGCGGTGGTAGCGGTGGCTCGCAAGCTGGCGGTGCTGATGCATCGGCTGTGGGTGACCGGCAAGGACTATGACCCGGAGTACCAGCGCAAGGCAGCGTAACAAGGAGTAGATGACCGTGGTGGAGCGCGGCGCGTCCATCGTCAGATTCGCGGCAAGCCCTGAACTCAATTCGGGTGATTGCGTGTTCCGGCTGGGCCTTCGAGGCCGTACCGGAGATGGCAACATCCGTCCTTTCTTCGGACCTCAACTTGCACCCGGCCCAAAGCGCGCGGCGCTGGCCGATCGGAGTGCGGATAGAAGCAT
>CAIXAA010000816.1 GCA_903917305.1 uncultured Myxococcales bacterium
GTTGGCGACGCCGCAAGGCATGGGCCTTGTGCCCAAAGACTACGCCGTTGCGACGCTGCACCGGCCGTCGAATGTCGATGATCCGAGCCAACTTGCCGCGCTGCTGACCGCGCTCGGCCAGGTGTCGATGAAGCTGCCGGTCGTGTTCCCCATCCACCCGCGCACCCGCGCCCGCATCGAGCAGGCTGGGCTGCACGTCGCGCCCGGCATCCAACTGTGCGAACCGCTTGGCTACCTGCAGTTCCTCGGGTTGATGGCGCAGGCGCGGCTGGTGCTGACCGATTCGGGCGGCATCCAGGAGGAGACGACGGCGCTGGCGGTGCCGTGCCTGACCCTGCGCGCCAACACGGAGCGGCCGATCACGGTGACGCAGGGCAGCAACATCCTGCTCGGCGCGGATCCGGATGCGATCGGGCCGGCCGTGGTGTCGATCCTGCAAGGCCGCGGCACTTCCGGGCGCGTGCCGGATCTGTGGGACGGACACGCCGCGCAGCGCATCGCCGACATCGTCTGCGCCGGTTTCCGCACCCTTCTGGAAGGCTGAGGCGATGGGCAGGCTTGCGCTTCGAAGCCGCCGCGCGCGCTGGCTGCTCGGCAGCGCCGCGTTGCTGACGCTTGCGGGCGTGGCGCTGGCGATCTGGTCGCACGCGCAGGCCCTGCCGCCCTTCGAGCTGGACACCTGGGTGCCGCAAGACGTCACCGAAGTGCTGTGGACCGCCGACCTGGACCAGGTGGCGCGCGGCATCGACGGCCTGACGTCGCGCGTGCCGGGCGCCGAAGGTGTGCACGAGGTCGTGCAGTTGCTGGCGGGCGTCGATCTGCTCGACGCCGATGCCGTGCAAGAGGCTGGATTTCGTGAGGATGCCGGCATCGTGGCCTACCGCTGGCAAGGTGCCGCGTGGCTGGTGCTGCCGGTGCTCGGCCCGCGCGGCGCGCAGCACGTCGTGGATCTGCTGCGCCGCCGCGGCTATCCGCCCGTCCTGCAAACGGCGACGACGGACCGCGTGTTGGCGCACTGGTCGCTGGGCGATCGCACCGACGCGGCGCGCGAGGCGCTGCACATCTGGCACCTGCCGGACGCCGTCGTCGTGCGCTGGACGCCGCGCTCGGCCGCCGCGCAACCGCCCGCGCTTGCCTGGACACAGTGGGTGGCGGCCAAGCGCCTCGCCAAGGGCGGGCTGCACGCGGGTCCCGGCGAGGTGCACGTGCGCCTCGATCTGCCGCCCGATGGCCCGCTGACGGCCGCGATGCACGAGGCGCTCGGACCGGGCAACCTGCTGCTCGGCGGCCTCGTGGACCGTTTCATTCGCGCTGATGCGGACTTGCAGCTGGTGGCCGACACGCCGTCCTTGCACGTCCAGCTCAAGACCGCGCCAGGTGCCGCGGCGGACGTGGCCGGCTTCCATGCGGGTTTTCTCGCCGAGACGCCGGGCACGCTGCTGGATCTCGGCGACCTGCTGCCCGACGAGACCGTGCTGCTCCTGCGCGCCCGGGTCAACCCTGGACTTCTGCAGATGGTTCCCGCCGGGCTGCGCGACCGCGTCCTGCCCGCCTCCCTGCTGGGCGCGCTGCACCCGGCGTTGGTGGGGGTCGACGCGCGCTCGGCGCTCCTGGCGGCGCTGGACGGCGAGATCGCGGTGGGGCTCCTCAGCGTCGCCGATGCCGTGCCCCTCGATCCGCGCGCCTGGCAGGAGCAGAACTGGCGCAAGTCCCTCAGCGCCTTCGCCGCCGCGATGTTCACCTCCGATGTCGCGGCCCAAGCCTTCATGCAGTCGTGCCGCACCGCGCTCGAGACCAGCACGGATCGGCCGGTGACGGCGCAGATCGGCAACTGGTCCGGCTTCTCCGTGCCGGGTCCCGATGCGCCCTGGCTGTTGCTGCGCAGCAACCGCAGCGTCGCGCTCGTCAGCGGGCAAGGCGCGAGCGAGGACCTGCAGCGCATTGCCGCGCATCGCTTCCCGAACCTGGCCGCGGCGGCGCATGGGGCCATCGAGGCCGATCTCGTCGCCGGCCGTCGCTTCTGGCTGGGCGCGCTGGCGACGACGCCGCGCACCGTGCGTTCCCTGCGCCGGCGCGGCGTGCCGGACCA
>CAIXAA010000817.1 GCA_903917305.1 uncultured Myxococcales bacterium
AAACGAAAAAGCCCCGGTTTCCCGAGGCTTTCCAAGTGCGCGCGATAGGATTTGAACCTATGACTCCCACCGTGTGAAGGTGATACTCTACCGCTGAGTTACGCGCGCATCTACCGCAGGGCTCGCCCGCGACGCACGGCAGGATCCGCGATTCGCGCCCGCCTGTCAACGGCCCAGTTTGCCTTTCGCGCCACGCGGCGCTTGCGCGTCCGACTGCCCGACTACAGCCGCACCCGCATCCACGCGCCGCGGCGGAACAGTGCGATGAAGGCCATCATTTCGGCGGCATACGCGACGAGCAGCGCTCCCCAGACCAGTTGCACGGAGCCGATCCCCGCGGACTGGCCCGCCAGGACCAGCAGGACCGGGCACATCGCCCCGAAGGCGAGGCCCAGGACCATCGTCGGCACGGTGTTGCCGGCTCCAAAAAAGGACGAGCCGAGCGGGAGTTGCACTGCCAGCATCGCTTGAATCGGCGCCAGCATTCGCACGGCCGTCGCGCTCGCCGCCAGGGCCGCACCGGTGGAGCCGAAGAGGCGCACCAGCGGTTCTGCCGCCAACTCCTCCAGCAGCACGAGCGGCGCGACAATGGCGAGGGTGACGCCCGCCGCGACCTTGGCAGCCTTGGCCGCTCGCTGCGGCTGGCCGCTGCCCAGGCACTGGCCGACGATGGGCACCGTGCCCAGCGAGAACCCGACGGCGACGACGGTGCCCAGGTCGACCACGCGCTGCGCGATGCCGGTGGCGGCGACCGCGACGGGGCCGTAGTTGGCGATGCGGGAGACGCACCAGGTCAGGGCGAAGGCGCGCGCCATCGATTCGATGGTGGCCGGAAAGCCGATGCGGACGATGGAGCTGACGATTTTCCAGCGAATCCACGGGCGTGGCGGCGGCAGCGGCAGGCGGAAGCCGGCGCGACCGGAGGCGAGGTAGGCGATCCCCGTCAGGAGAAACAGCAAGCTTGTCAATGTATTGGCGATGGCGGCGCCACGAACGCCCAGGCCCATGCCCAGCATCAGCAGCGGATCGAGCACCATGTTCAGGGCGACCGACCCGAGCATGAAGCGCATCGCCGTCGCGGCGCGGCCAGCGGCGCGCAGCACCGTCCAGATGGTGACCATGCAATACAGCAACGGCAGGTTCAGGCTGGCGAGGCGGCCGTAGGCGATGGCCTCCTGCGCCACCGCGCCCGTGGCATTCATCATGTGGACAAGCGGGCTTGCGCACAGAGCGCCCGCGCCGCCCACGAGGAGCGCGACGCCAAACTTGAAGAACAATGTCTGGTAGATGGCCGCGATGGCGCCGGGTTCGTCGTGCTCGCCGAAGCGCCGCGAGATGATGGGCACGCTGCCTGCGCCGATCATCTCGTTGAATGCCCATAGGATGGCCAGCAGCGTCGAGAACACGGTCACGCCGGCGATGGCCGTGGTGCCGAGCCTGCCGACCCAGAACAGGTTGACCAGCGTGAACACCGTCTGCGCCGAGAAGCCGATGGCTGACGGAATGCCCATGCGCACGACCGTCTGCAGCAGCGGCGCTTGCGTGAGGTCGCGATCCTCCGAGGATTTCGCGCGCTCGGGCGTCGCATTCGCAGGCGGGGAGGGGGAGGGCGCTTCCGGCATGGCCGCGCAGGCTAGCGGCCTTTGCCGCGAGACGCTACCCTCCACCTTCGCGCCTTTGCGCACTTTGCGGCCATGACACCCGAACACCTCGCCACCCTTGCGGCCCTCGCGACGACCCTGACCTTGCTCGCGCTGGTCCAGCAGCTGGCGCGCGGCGCGACCGGCGCGTTGGTGCAGCGCTTCGGCTGGTCCGCGGTGCCGTGGACGACGGGCTGGCTGGGTGTTCCGATTCACGAGTTGTCTCATGCGCTTGCGTGTCTGCTGACCGGCCGCCGCGTCCGCGCCGTGCAGCTGTTCGCGCCCAACGAGCGCGATGGTTCCATGGGCAGCGTCACCTACGAAACCGGCCCGCATATCATCGGTTGGCTCAGCGGATGCGTCATCGGCCTCGCGCCGCTCGCGGGCGGCACCGGCGCGCTGTACGGCCTGGCCTGGCTCGTCGCCCACGCGGCGGACGTTCCCTTGCCCACGCCCGCGGCCACTGCCGCAGCCGCCGGAGATTCCCCTTGGCTGGCAGGCGCTTTCGCCCACGCCGACTTCGCCGCGGTCGCCGGCCGCCAGCTCCTGCACGCCGCCGCCGTCCTCTGGCGTCAAGGCGGCTGGCAGCGCGCGGCAGCCGTCGCCTGGTGCTACGCCTCGGCGTGCGTCGCTGCGCACCTCGTGCCTTCGCGGGTCGACATCGCCGGTGCCTGGCGCGGTGCGCTGCTGTTCCTGGCACTTGCCGCCGCGCTCGTCGCCGCTTCGCTGCGTTTCCAGCCGTCCTGGCTCGCCGTTGCCGAGCCCGCCGTGCGCGTGCTCTGCGCCTGGGTCTCTTCCGGCCTCACCCTCGCGGCAGCCTGGCTGGCGGGATTCTGGTTACTCGTCGCAGTGTTGGCCCGCGTGTTGCCCGGGCGCTGAGCTTGCGCGCCCCTCGCGCACCGCGGCCACGTTGTCCAGCAGACCTTCGCGACCGCGCCGCTTCACCGGGCTCTGGGCGAATTGCTCCGCAAAATCAGCCTCATCCAGCTGCTCGAGATCCGCCAGCTTGGGTGCGAACAGGCTGGGACGCGGCTCGAACTCCGCCTCTCCGCACGGCTTTGCGAAACGATTCCAGGGACACACGTCCTGGCACAGATCGCAACCGAAGACATGGTCGCCAACAAGTCCGCGTTCCGCCTCCGGAATCGTGCCGTCTTGCTCGATCGTCGTGTGCGAGATGCAGCGCCGCGCGTCCACCACGAACGGCGCGCGGATCGCCTGCGTCGGGCAGGCGTCGATGCACGCCGTGCACGTGCCGCAGTGGTCCGTCATCGGCGCGTCCGCGTCCAACTCGACGCTCGTCACCATGCAGGCGAGGAAGAAGAACGAGCCGTTTTGCGGGTGGATCACCAGGCTGTGCTTGCCGCGCCAGCCGAGCCCCGCGCGCACCGCCCACGTCCGCTCGAGCACGGGTCCGTGGTCGACATAGAAGCGCAGATCGCGCACGCCGCGCAGCGGCCCCGGGCGCACGCCAGGTCCGCGAAAATCCGGGGCAAGTTCAGGCTTCCATGCCCGCGTCAGCGCCTCTTCCAGCTTGCGCAGCCGCCGATGCAGCACGAGGTGATAGTCGGTGCCCCATGCAAACCGCGAGATCCACGCGCGATCTTCGCCCGCCAGATCCACCTGCGCCGTCCGCGGGTGTGCCGTGTCGTAGTCCACTGCCAGCACAATCAAGGACTTCGCGCCGTCGACCACCAGCCCCGGGTCGCAGCGCCGCGTCACTTCCTGCGCCAGCCACGCCATGCTCGCGTGGTGCCCCGCGTCCAGCCAGGCGCGCAGCAGCGCCTCGTCCTGCGGCAAGGGCACCGCGGTCGCGATGCCGACCCGCGAAAACCCCAATTCCAATGCCAGCTTCTTGACCAGCGCCGTGCGCCGCGCCCGCGTCCGCTGCGGCGTCTCGCTCAGCCACGGCTGCCGGGCCAGCCGGCGTCGCTCCGACTTGCTGCGCACGATCAGCGCTTCGGGATCGTCATCCAACATGGGGGCTCAGTGGCCGTAGCGCTCCGCAAACTCGTCGTAGGTGCCCTGGAAGTCCAGGATTTCGCCGTCTTGGATGCGCCAGATGCGCGTGCAAGCCTCGCTCAGCACGTTGCGGTCGTGGGTCGCCAGGAACAGCGTGCCCTTGTACTCCGCCAGGCCTTCCGCCAGCGCGCTGCACGATTCCAGGTCCAGGTGGTTGGTCGGCTCGTCCAGCACCAGGACATTCGGCTTGATCAACATGAGCTTGCAGAACAGCATCCGCACGCGCTCGCCGCCGGACAGCGTCGCGGTTGCCTTCTCGCCCTCTTCGCCGCGGAACAGCATCCGCCCCAGAAGCCCACGAATCTCTTCCAGATCCGCGCCCGGCTTGAAGTCGTGCAGCCAGCGGTCGATCGTCTTGCCGGGCTCGACCGTGCCTTCGTGCTCCTGCGGCATGTAGCCCGGCCGCGTCTCGTGGCCCCACTCGATCTTGCCGGAATCCGGCTGGATTTCGCCCAAGAGGATGCGCAGCAAGGTCGTCTTGCCCACGCCGTCCCGCCCGATCACGCCGATGCGGTCGCCGCGGTTGACATGGGCGTTGAAGTGCGGCCCGTACAGGCTGCCCACGCCTTCGAAAGTCTTTGCAATATCGCGCAATTCCACGACGTGCCGGCCGCTCTCCTTGCCCACGTCGAAGCGGATGAACGGCCGCGCGATGTTGGAGCGCTTCACGTCCGCCGGCGCCAGCTTTTCCACCATCTTCTTGCGGCTTTGCACCTGGGTAGCGCGCGTACCGGCGGAGAACTTCGCGATGAAGTCCTTCAAGTCGCTGATCTTCTTCTCGCGCTGCGAGTTCTGCTGCAGCTGCCGGTCGCGCACGGCGGCCTTGGTGCGCACCATGTCGTCGTAGTTGCCGGGGTACGTGATGATCGTCTCGTAGTCGATGTCCGCGATATGCGTGCAGATGTCGTTCAGGAAGCGACGGTCGTGCGAGATGACGACCAGCACGCCGGCGTAGTTCAGCAGGAACTCCTCCAGCCACTCGATCGTCTCCAAGTCCAAGTGGTTGGTCGGTTCGTCGAGCAGCAGGCAGTCCGGCGTGCCGAACAGCGCCTGCGCGAGCAGCACGCGCAGCTTCGAGCCGCCGGAGAGCGAGGCCATCGGCTCGGTGTGCTGTTCGGCCGGAATGCCAAGGCCCGTCAGCAGTTCCTCTGCCTCCGCCTCCGCCATGTAGCCGTTCTCTTCGGCGATGACGCCTTCGAGCTCCGCGAGGCGCATGCCGGCGTCGTCGCTCTCGTCGCCGGACTCGAAGATGCGGTTGCGCTCTTCCAGGGCTTCCCAGAGCGGCGCGTTGCCCATCATCACCGTGTCCATGACGCTGAAATCATTGAACGCGGAGTGGTCCTGCTTGAGGAACGCGGTCTTGCGCGGTCGCGACACGGTGCCGGTGTCGGGCTCGAGCTGGCCCTCGAGGATCTTCATGAACGTCGACTTGCCGGCGCCGTTGGGCCCCGTGAGGCCGTACTTGTAGCCGGGTGCGAACGACGTCGTCACCTCGATGAACAGCTTGCGTCCGCCGTAGGACTTGGAGACGTTGGAGACGGTCAGCATGGTGATCCTGCGTGCGTGTTGGCGCGGCCGTGTAGAGCAAAAGCGCGGCGGTGGCAAGGAGTATCGGCAGCGCGCTGTGAGTGTCTCAATCCGAGACAGCCGCGCCAGCGCCGCTGCGCGAGAGTGCCGCAAAAAGAGAATTGGCGGCTGGACTCTCGCCACAGCCGCCAAAAAGGAGAATGAGAGGAAAGGGAGGAGGGAAGCTCATTCGCAAACGTTGCAGTCTCAAGACTACCGGGGGGGCCCACTCCCTAACGATGAGCCGCCGGTTGCGCAACGCCGCGCCACGAGCCCAAGGGGGCGCTCGCCGGCCGGAGCCGGAGGCGGGGTGTGGAGGTATTTTGGATGGAGTTCATGGATGCCATAGGGATTCTGCTCATTCCTTCGCCAATCTTCTTGTGCAAAGGCCGTGCCAACTCTGACAAGCGACCGCGAGGTGGCCTGGAGCCGCGAGGTTGCACGCTTTCTTCGCGAAAAGCCCGCCTCGGCCGGCGACGATCGGACGCCGGCCTGCGCAGAGACTGTTTCAGATTGAGACTTGGCAAAAGCTCTGCGAGACCACTGTCTCAATTCGAGACCGGGCCGACCCAGGCGGGCGCTGATCACACCGCGGACGTCGTGGCCTGCTGTCCGCCCGCGCGAACGGCGGCTTGGGCGGCGGCAAGGCGGGCGACCGGGACGCGGAACGGCGAGCAGGAGACGTAGGTGAGGCCCGCGTCGTGGCAGAAGGCGATGGAGGACGGCTCGCCGCCGTGCTCGCCGCAGATGCCGAGCTTGATGTCCGGCCGCGTCTTGCGCCCCAGCTCGCACGCCATCTTCACTAGCTTGCCGACGCCTTGCTGATCGAGCGCGACGAAGGGATTCTCCGCCAGCACCTTCTGTTGCACGTACTGCGCGAGGAACTTGCCCTCTGCGTCATCGCGGGAGTAGCCGAAGGTCGTCTGCGTCAAGTCGTTGGTACCAAAGGAGAAGAACTCCGCCTCGGTGGCGATCTCGTCGGCGGTCACGCAGGCGCGCGGCAGCTCGATCATCGTCCCGACGTGGTACTTGAACCGCGGCTGCATGTCCGCGTCGATCTTGGCGATCATCTCGCGCATCAGCTTGAGCTCGGTCACGTGGCCGACCAGCGGAATCATGATCTCCGGATGCACATCGACGCCCGCCGCGAACAGCTCCTGGGCTGCGGCCAGGATCGCGCGCACCTGCATCTCATAGATTTCCGGGTAGATCACGCCGAGACGCACGCCGCGGAAGCCCAACATCGGATTGACTTCGCTGAGTTGCCGCACCTTGCGCAGCAGGGCCTCGGCCTCCGGCGCCGGGTTGTTCGTCGCCTTGGCCACCGCCACCTGGATCGCCAGATCCTCCTGGCCGGGCAGGAACTCGTGCAACGGCGGATCCAGCAAGCGGATCGTGACGGGGTAGGGCGCCATCGCCTGCAGGATGCCGCGGAAGTCCTCCTCTTGCATGACGCGCAGGATGTCGAGCGCCGCGAAGCGGCCTTCCAGGTTGTCGGCGAGAATCATCTTCTGGACCGCGGCCATACGCTCCGGGTGGTGGCCGCCCTGGCCGAACATGTGCTCGGTGCGGCACAGGCCGATGCCCTCCGCGCCAAACTCGCGCGCCTTCTGCGCGTCCTTCGGGTTGTCCGCGTTGGCGCGCACGCCGAGGCGCCGCATGCCGTCCGCCCAGGCCAGCAACTCCTTGAACTCGGGCGACAAAACCGCGTCGACCAGCGGCACGGCGCCCAGGATCACGCGACCCGTCGCGCCATCGATGGAGATCCACTCGCCTTCCTTGATGGCGCGGTCGCCGACGTGGAAGACGCCGTGCTCCTCCTCGATGTGGATGGCGTCGCAGCCGACGATGCACGGCTTGCCCATGCCGCGCGCCACGATGGCCGCGTGGCAGGTCATGCCGCCGCGCGTCGTGACGACGCCCTCCGAGGCCACCATGCCGTGGATGTCGTCCGGCGTGGTCTCGTGGCGCAGCAGGATGACCTTGTGCCCTTCTTCCTTGAGCTTTTCGGCCTTGTCCGGATCGAACGACACGCGCCCCGATGCCGCGCCGGGCGAAGCCGGCAGGCCGGTCGCGAGCACGTCCACCTTCGCGTTCGGGTCGATGCCGCGGTGCAGCAGTTTCTCGATCTCGACGGGATCGACGCGCAAGATCGCCTGCTCCTTGTTGATCACGCCCTCGCTCACCAGATCCACCGCGATGCGCACCGCCGCCGCCGCCGTGCGCTTGCCGACGCGGCACTGCAGCATGTACAACCGCTTCTTTTCAATGGTGAATTCGATGTCCTGCATGTCCGTGTAGTGCTTCTCCAGCAACTCGCACGTCTGGAACAACTGATCGTAGGCCTCCGGCAGCTCCGTGCGCAGCTGCGCGATCGGGTGCGGCGTGCGGATGCCCGCCACGACGTCTTCGCCTTGCGCATTCAGCAGATACTCGCCGTAGAACTCCTTGACGCCCGTGTTCGGGTTGCGCGTGAAGATGACGCCCGTGCCGGAGTCGTCGCCCATGTTGCCGAACGCCATCGACTGCACCGAGACCGCCGTGCCCAAAGCATCCGCAATCTTGTGCACTTTGCGATACACGATGGCGCGCGGGTTGTTCCACGACGCGAACACGGCGCGGATCGCCAGGCCGAGCTGCGTGCGCGGATCCTGCGGGAACGGCTTGCCGCTCAGGCGCTGCGTCAACTTCATGTAGTCGGCGACGACCTGCTTCAGAACCTCGGCTGGCACCTCGGGATCGCTCTTGAAGCCACCGCGGCGCTTGTGACCGGAGAACACCGTCTCGAACTCGTGCAGCCCGAGATCGAGGACGACGTTGCAGAACATCTGGATGAAGCGCCGGTAGCAGTCCCACGCAAAGCGCGGATTCTGCGTCAGATTCGCAAGTGCCTCCACGGTCTTGTCATTCATGCCGAGGTTGAGCACGGTGTCCATCATGCCCGGCATCGACACCGCTGCGCCGGAACGCACGGAAACCAGGAGCGGATTGGCCGGGTCGCCGAGGTGCTTGCCGGTCTGCTGCTCCAGGTGGCGCAGCGCCGTCTCGATCTGGGCGTCCGCCCCCTCCGGCATCGCCTGGTCGTTCGCCGAGTACGCATTGCAAGTCTGCGTCGTGACGATGAATCCCGGCGGCACCGGCAGGCCGATGCGCGTCATCTCCGCGAGGTTTGCGCCCTTGCCGCCCAGCAGCGACTTCATCGACGCGGCGCCTTCTTCGAACAGGTACACGTACTTATGGCTCGTCATTGCGGTCTCCCCTGTGGATCAGTTCGAGTACGCGGACGGCGGTCTCTTCGACCGCCTTGTGGGTCACATCCACGACCGGGCACCCGAGGCGTTTGAAGACGGATTCGGCGTAGTCCAACTCCATGAGAATCTGTTCTAAATCTGCATACTTCGATCCGGCGCGCAGGCCCATCGTCTTGACCCGCTCTTGGCGGATGTCGGCGAGCTTCTCCGGGCTGACGCGCAGACCGACCAGGCGCTCCGTGGGAACCTGAAAGATTTCCTTCGGTAGCGGCGCGTCGAGCACCAGCGGCAGGTTCGCGACCTTGTAGCAGCGGTGCGCCAGGTACATCGACACGGGCGTCTTGGAGCAGCGCGACACCGCGACCAGGATGGCGTCGGCTTGCAGGAACCCTCTGGGATCCTTGGCATCGTCGTACTTGACCGCGAACTCCACGCACTCGATACGGCGGAAGTACGCCTCGTCCATCTTGTGGATCAGGCCCGGCTGCAGCCGCGGCGGACGGCGCAGAACCTGAACGAATCCAGACATCATCGGGCCCATGATGTCGATGGCGACGATGCCGTAGCGCTCGGTCGCCAGCGTCATCGCGCGGTTCGCTTCCGGCAGGATGAGCGTGTAGACGATGAGCGTCGGCTGGTGCGTCGCCAGCTCGATGATGTCTTCGATGTCGGCCGCGCTGGCCACCATCGGGAAGCGGCGCACTTCGACGTCGGCACCGGAGAACTGGCTGAGCGCGGCGCGGGTCACGAGCTCCGCGGTCTCTCCCAGCGAATCCGAGACGATGAAGACGAGGGCATCACGCTGCGCAGAGCTGCTGTCGATCTCTGCGGCGGGCAGGGACGGCATCTCGAACCCCACGGCGAAAAGACGTTTCGTCAGGCTGACTTGGTGTGCCATCCATGAGACGCATGGGCGCAACACCGGCGCGCGGGAGGCTAGCAGGAGGCAGCGCCGAGTTCAACCGCCCGCCTTGTCGCCGATGGCCAAAGCCGCTACCGTGGCCGCAGCGCTGCGAATGGCAAAGCCGCTGGGGTCGCGGAGCAGGAGGGGAGATGGGCCGCCACCACTTGCGCACCGCGATCGGGCCGGCGCGCGCCGTCTGCACGTTGCTGGCCGCCGTCCTGGCCTCGGGCTGCGTGGGGAACGCCTACACCGTGCCGCGCGAGGAGGCCGAGCGCATCGCGCGCCTGCCGCCGTTCGAACGTGGTCGGCAAATCCATGCGATTCAACGGTTTTCCACGTCGGACGATCCGCCGGCCGCACGCCCGTGGGAGGAGCCGATGGCCGGCCCGGGGCCGGGCGTGCCGATCCTGCCGCCGCCGTGGATCGGCTACGAACCGGCGTATCCGTTCTACATGGGCCTGGGTGCTCCGTATTACCCGCCCGTCGTCATCGTGCATGAACACCACGGGATCGATCCGGCGCACGCCTACGGCCCGACCGAGGGCACGTCGTCGCATCGCAGTTCCAGCAGTGATGCCAAGGACATGGGGGCGGCGCTCGCCGCCGTCGTCGTCACCGGCGTCGCGGTCGGCATCGGGCTGGCCGTCACGGAAGGTGCGCGCTATGACGGCCTTGTCGCCGTCCACCCGCACCATCCGGTGCACCTGATGGGGCGCGGTGGCCAGGAAGCCGAAGTGGCGCTTGACGATTTGAAGCCGGAGCACCTGGACGGCGTCAGCGAAGTCGTGCTGGTCGGAACCGAAGGCACCGGCATGTGGCACCTCGGCCGCGCGGCGCTCTCGCGCGAGGGGTGGAATTACCGATTCGCATTGGGAAGTTACAACGCCCTCATGAGAGGCTTGCCGAGCCTCGCGGGCGGCGGCGGCGACTTGCAGATCGGCTACTTCCCCTCGCAATACTTCGGCTTTCTAGCCACGACCGGCATGGTGACCGGTTCGGTCGGCGGCGGCGACTTCGCTTCGTGGCGCCTCGGCCTGGAAGCGCAGGGCTACCCGATTCGCCTTTGGCGTTTCCACCTCGGCGGCTACGGCTCGGTCGGGCAGGACTTCTTCAAGGCGGACGGCGGCGATTTCGCACCGATCAGCGGCAACGAACCCTACCTCGGCTTTGGCGGCATCGCGGAGATCGACGTGACGACGCGGCTGGCGCTGACCGTGCGCTACGGCGGCCATTGGCATCCGGCGGTGTCGGGGCAGGGAATCGCCCCGGCCTTGTCGATTGGCTTTGCCGTCTACTAGCGTTTCGCCGGAGCCGGAGCCGGAGCCGGAGCCG
>CAIXAA010000818.1 GCA_903917305.1 uncultured Myxococcales bacterium
CCTGCTCGAAGCGCTGGCGCGGCGCGATCTGCGCCGGGCGGTCACCGTGGTGCGCTCGCCGACGGTGTCGACGCTGGTGCAGGTGATCCAGGGCGAGCTGGGCGTCAATGGCGATCGCGCCGCGCTGGACCGCTGGCTGCGCGAGGCGTGCGCGCTGGTGCTGCTGGAAATGGCGGTGATCGGCGAGCTGCCGGAACGCGGCGTGGCGCTCGGGCGCGATCTGGCGGGGGCGCTCCCCGTGCTGCGCTCCCCTTCGGCGCGGCTGATGCTCGAGTTCCCGGATCTGGCGCTGGAAGTCGTGCTGTTTCGCCCGCACCAGCTCGAGCTGCGCGCGGAAGGCCGCGTCTGGGTCGTGCCCTTCGAGCCGGACTTCGAAGCGGCGGAGAATGCGCCGTTTCGTCTCTCTCGCCCGTACCACGAGATCGTGCCTGGCGTGTACCTTGCAGAAACAGACAACAATCCGCTGAGCGACTTCGAGGCGCACCCGGACAAGCAGGGCAACCGCGTCGACTTGGGGGGCCAGCCGGTGGCGGCGTGGGTGGCGAGCCTGCGTGCGGCGATCGCGCTGATCGACGCGCACCTGCCGGTGCTCGGTGAAGAACTGCGAAGCGTGGTCCGCCTGTGCGTGCCCGTCGGCTACGACGAAGAAAAGCACCTGTCGGCGAGCTACGAGGAAGCGATTGGCACCATCTACCTGACCTTGCACCCGAATCCCATGACGATGGTCGAGGCCGTCATCCACGAGGGGTCGCACAACAAGCTGAACACGGCGTTTCGCCTGGATCCGTTGCTGGTCAACGGGTTTGCGCCGCTGTACGCCTCGCCCGTGCGGCCGGATCCGCGGCCGCTGCATGGCGTCGTGCTCGCGGTGCACGCGTTCCTGCCGATTGCGCGGCTGTACGAGGAGATGCGCAAGGCGGGGCACGATCTGGCGAAAAGTCCCTATTTTCGTGAGCGATTGCGGCAGATCATCCACATCAACCGTGAAGGATCCGCGACCGTGCTGGAGCACGCGCAGCCGACGCCGGCCGGCCAAGGGCTGCTGGCGGAGTTTCGCACGCTGGACGCCCATTGGCGCGCCTACGAAGCGGAGAACTGGCAGGATTGACAGGTAAAAGCGGCGATCAGGCCTTGCCGCTGCGCTCGACCTCGCCGCGCTCGAAGCGCGCGATGATGGCCATCACCTTCTGCTCCAGCACCTGCGGATCGATGTGCTGCGCCGGTCCGGCGTGCTGCGCACCCGCCATGCCCGCACCCGGCGGCGCGGCCTGCCGCGGCGGCCCGGCGGCGTCATCCATTGCGTAGACACGGCCTTCCGTCTCGCGCGCCTGGCGCTCGTGGGCTTCATCGCTCGTCACGTCGTCGTCGCGCTCGCGCTCGTTCAAGATCGGCGCGCTGAAGCTGCCCATGCCGCCGGGACCCATGCCGCCGGGACCCATGCCCGCGGGCATGCCGTCGCTGGCGCCCGGGGGCGCGACGTGGGCGAGCTCGTGGGCGAGGACGGCGCGACCGCTGCGGCTGCTCGGGTCGAACTCGCCGCGGCCGAAGTAGATGTCCTCGTCGCCGATCGCGAAGGCGCGGGCGCCCAAGGCATCCGCGGCTTCCTGCGCCTTGAGGCCACGGTGGATGCGCACTTCGGCAAGGCGCTCGGAGCGAAACCCGTGGCGGCTCAAGCGTTCAATCAGGCCCGCGTCCAGGCGCGTCGGCACCGGATCGGACAGCCAGCGCGCGCCGACCTGCGCATAGCGGCTCGCGACACCCGCGCCCATCGTCTCGGTCTGGGCACCGGCAAGCTGCGAAGCAAGATCTCCCGCGCCTGCCTGGCCACGGTCGGCTTGCTCTTGCAACCTGCGGAGTTCCTCGTCACCGGGCGCCGCCATCGCAGCCTCCTTGCTGCGTGAACGGTAGCACGCCGGGCAGGCCGGCACCACATCGAGTTCCGCGGGGCTGGGGCGCGGACACCCCCTTTGCCGCGCCGGCCGAGCACAATGGTGTAACCGTGTCAGCAACAGCACGTTCAGGTTGACACCCGCGAGCGAAGTTCCAATCCTAGACTGGCCCGGCTCTAGGCGAAGTCCTGCCGGACGCGCCGGCCTGGGCCTGCGCGCCTTTCACCGTCGTCATCCAAGCGAGGATGCATGCCCCCAGAGGTCCGAATCCCCGCGCCCGCCATCCTGCAGCCGCTGCTGGATCGCGTGCCGGCGCTGCGCCTGATCGGCAACACGCCGCTGGTGCGGGTGACCGCGTTCGAGGACAGCCACCCGGGCGTCGAGATCCACGCCAAGGTCGAATACTTCAATCCTGGCGGCTCTTTGAAGGATCGCCCGGTGCTGCGCATGCTGGCCGAGGGCATCGCCGCGGGCCGCTTGACGCCGGACAAGACGATCATCGACAGCTCGAGCGGCAACGCCGGCATCGCGTACGCCGTCATCGGCGGCGCGCTGGGCTACAAGGTCGAGATCGTCATCCCGGACAACGCCTCGAAAGAGCGGTTGAAGCGCCTCGCGGCCCACGGCGCCAAGATCACGCACACGAGCGCGCAGGACGGCTACGACGAGGCGATCCGCACGGTTCGGCGCATTGTCGCTGCAAGCCCTGAGAAGTACTTCTATTGCGACCAGTACTCCAACGACGGCAACTGGCGCGCGCACCACGAGACGACGGCGCCGGAGATCTGGGCCCAGACCGAAGGCCGCGTGACGCATTTCGTTTTCGGCGTCGGCACGGGCGGCACGATCACCGGCATCGGGCGGCGGCTGCGCGAGCTGAACCCGGACCTGCAGATCGAACTGCTGGTGCCGGATGCGTTTCCGGGGGTGGAGGGCTTGAAGCCGCTCGGCTCCCCCGGCGACCACGTGCCGGAGATCTACGACACGACGCTGGCGTCGCGAACCTGGGATGTCGATGACGAAAAGTCGTGGCAGACCAGCCAGATCCTGGCGCGGGCGGGCCTGTTTGCCGGGCAGAGTTCCGGTGCCTGCGTGGCCACTGCCGTGCGCGTGGCGCAAGATCTCAGCCGCCGCGGGCAGCCCGGCGTCGTGGTGACGATGCTGTGCGACATCGGCGAGCGCTACTTCTCGACGCGCCTCTGGGACGTGTGAACGTGTTGATCGGGTGTGGCAAAATGATGGTCGGGGAGGGATTCACGCCTTGAATTGGGACAAACCGAGTCCGCGCCAGCGCGGCGATTTTCGCGAGTCCGACAAGTACGCGGCGGCCCGCTACGTGGAGCCGACGCGTCCGCCGTCCGAGATCTTCGTCATCTCGGGACCGGAACCCAAGTGGTATCCGGCGGTTCGAATCGCCGGCCTGCTCCTGCCCTCCTCCTGGTTGTGGCTCACGGTCTGCCTCTGGTGGGCCTGGCGGCTCGTCGGCCTCTACGCCCGCGACGCCATGCAAGCCAGCTCCGCTGGCGCGGTCCGCTTGAGCTCCGGCCTCATCGTCGACGCCATCCAGGTCTTCGCCGTGTTCTCCGTGGTGCGCGTCGTGTCGGCCCTCGCCTCGCCCGAGCGCGAGACCCGCAACACCGCGACCCGCATCGCGATCTGGGTGGCGACTGCCTGGCTCTTCGTGACGGCGGTGCTGCGCATCGTGGACGTCATCCATTGCTCGATCGAGAAGACGCCGCCGACCGCGGCGTTCTGGCGGCACATCATCGAAGATCCGTCGGCCTACCTGCTGCATGGCGGCGCGTTCACGGCCGTGGTGACTGCGCTGTGCACAGCCGGCGTGGCGCGCTACGCCCTCGGGTGTGACGTCGAGACGGCGCAGACTCTGGCCGAACCGATGCCCAAGGGGCGCAGCCTGGCGCTGACGCTCGCCTCCGCGGCGGCCGTCGTGATCGCCGCCGGATGGCTGACGTGGACCCAGGCCAACACGACGAGACCGCCGACCGATTGGGGCCGCATGCCGGAGTTGCACGCGTTGCAGACCTTTCGCGCCGGTCTGGCGGAGGCGCAGGCAGTGCAGCGGTAGTTCTACGCGTCCATAGCTCAGCTGGATAGAGCATCGGCCTTCTAAGCCGAGGGTCAAGGGTTCGAGTCCCTTTGGACGCGCCACCACCACATCAGAGCCCATACTTCGTGCGCAGCAGCGACTCGACGTACGCCCGGTCGGTCGGCGAC
>CAIXAA010000819.1 GCA_903917305.1 uncultured Myxococcales bacterium
GGTGGCAGCGGCTGTGGATGCAGATTTGGCGAAAAGCCAAGTGGTTTGCGGGGGAAGGCCCATGAAGCTCGACGATCTCCTGGATGGCGCGGCGGCCAAGGGCGCGCGCTCGCTGTGCCTCGCGCTGCTGGACGCCGCGCAAGAGGCGCACGAGGCCTTTGCGGCCAAACCGGATGCGGACACGCTGCACGATCTGCGTGTGGCGCTGCGGCGTTTGCGCACGAGCCTGCGGGCTCTGACACCGCTGCTGGCCGCGAGCGTCGGCCGCAAATCCTTGCGCCGGCTGGGCAAGCTGGCGCGCACGACGGCGGCGGCGCGCGAGGCGGACGTGCAGCTCGTCTGGCTGCAAGCGCTGCGCGAGCACACGCCGCCCGGGCAGTTGGCGGCGCTCGATTGGCTGGTGCAGCACCTCGAAGCGCGGCGTGCGGCTTGCCAGGCGCAGCTCGATGCCGGCCTGGCGCGGCGTTTCCAGCGTGCGCAGAGCCGGTTGCGCGCGCGGCTCGAGCCCCATCGCGCGGTCGCGGCCGAGACCTCGCTGGCGCAGGGGCTGGCCGGGCTGCTGCGGGCGCAGGGGCAGGCGCTGCAGGACGCGATGGCGGCGCTGCAGGGTGCCCGCGACATCGAAGCGGCGCACGTGGCGCGCATCGAGGCCAAGCGCCTGCGCTACCTGCTGGAACCGCTGCGCGAAGGCAAGCGCGCCGATGCGACGGCGCTGGTGGCGGAGCTGCGCGAGCTGCAGGACGTCCTCGGCGAAGTGCACGACGCGGCCGTGCTGTGCGATGACCTGGGCGCCGCGCTGCCCAAGGCGGCGGCCGCGGAGGCGCGGCGCTGGCATGCCGCGCTGGCTGCGGATCCGAGCGGTGTGGCGCTCAAGGCGGCGCGCAAGCAGGACCTCGTCGCGGGGCTGCTCAAGATCGACGCCGCGGCGCATGTGCGTTTGCACGCAGCTTTTTCGCCGGTCGAGACCGCCTGGCCGGCGCCGCGCGTGGCGCACCTGGTGGCGGACGTGAATGCGCTGGCGCAGGCGCTCGTGGCGGTTCGTGAAGGCGGCAAGCGCGCATAGTCGCAACGCAGGTTTCGCGCTAGCCTTCGCGCTCCATCGCACCGGGCGTTGCATGGCCCGGTCTTCCCCTTCCTGCCTGCGTGGAATTCGCCAAGCCCTGAGGTCGACATGGGCAAATGGCCCGGCATCGCGCTCCTGCTGACGATCCTCCTGCCCGCGCACGCCGCATGGGCGGAAGTGCCGCGCCCGGAGCGCCTGCTGCTGCTGGTCTTCGACCAGATGCGCCCGGACTACATCGACCGCTTCCAGTTGAAGCACTTCCAGAAGTTGCGCGCCCAGGCGACGAACTATCCGAATGCCATCGTCGGTCACCTCGGCGCCGAGACGGTCGTGTCGCACCTGGTGCTGTCGACTGGCCGGCTGCCCAAGGATCTGCCGTGGATGGACGAGGTGCTGTGCGACAAGGCGGGCACGCTCGGCGCGGCGAACGCGTTCTACGCGACCGGTGCCCTGGCGCCGGAGCAACTTCTGCAGCTGATGCGAACGCTTCCCAAGGAGACGCTGCTGCCGTTCCAGGTCAAGCAGCGCCGGCCTGGCTTTGTCGCGGCGGTCGGCGAGAAGGACTACGCCACGCTCGTGTTCGGCACGCCCGCGGCCGACGCCGTCGTCTCGCTGCACAAGAGCCACGGCATCTGCACGCCCGATGGCATCGCCGTGCCGCGGTACATCGCGACGAGCGACCGCTTCACCTTGGAGTGTTCGAACGCCTACGGCACCGAGCGCTCCTTCTATCCCATCGACGGCGCACGCTTTGTCCCCGGCGATGATCCCGCGCACCTCGGCGGCGATGTGTGGGTGACCGACGTCGCCCTGCAGCTCATGGACCACGAGGACTGGTCGGCGCTGTTCCTGACATTTGGCGGCATCGACAAGATCGGGCACCTGACGGGCGAGGCGGACGGCCCGATGCCTTTGGATTTCGAGCCGAAGTATCACCTGGAAGACGCGCTGCGCACGGCGGACGCGCAGCTGGGGCGGCTGCTGGCGGAGCTCGAGCGGCGCGGGCTGCGCGACACGACGCTGGTCGTCGTCACCGCGGATCACGGCGCGCAATCGGACCGCCGCTACCTGGGGATGGGCCGGTCGGGCAAGGCGATGGCCGGGCACGGCGCGGAAGGCGAGACGTTGGCGCCCTGGCTGCGCCACCTGCGCGAGGCGGGCAACGTCGCGGCGACGTTCCAGGATTCGGCGATCCGCGTGTGGCTGACGGACATGGCGCCGGTCAACGTCGCTGCCGTGCTGGGAGCGCTGCGCGCGATTTCCGGCGTCACCGAGATCCACGCGCTGGCGCAAGAGGACGCCGGCTGGCGCTACCGCCGGGTCTACGCGGCCTTGGCGCAGGAGCCCGCGGCGTTCCGTTCCTGGGCGGCGGCGCACAGCGAGGCGCTCGTGGGCACGATGGCGAATCCCGCCGGGCCGACGTTCATCGCGCTGCTGGCCGACGGCGTCGGGTTCGATCTGCTGGGGGATCACGGCGGCGCCCAGGAGCACGTGCAGCGCATTCCGCTCATGCTCCTGGATCCGAGCCGAAAACCTCAGACGATCCGCGCGTTTGTCGGCCTCAGCCAGGTGCGCGACATCATCCTGGCGGCGCTCGCGTGCGGCCGCGCTGCCGGATGCCCGTGACCGCGCCCCTGTCGCCCTGAACCGCAGCTGGCCCCGCAGCCGGCGCAGCCATTGACGCCGCGGCTGCGTGCCGGTACAGGGGATCGCACACCCAGCGACCGATGCCCAGCGCCGTTGCTTGCCGCACCTCGGATGGCCAAGACCATGGCTAGCGATCGAAACGTCGACCTCGTCGGCCAGTCCCAGTACCTCAGCCGTGCGCTCAGCATTCTCGCCTTCAATGAGCGGGTGCTGCAGCAGGCGCTCGACCCGAGCGTGCCGGCGCTGGAGCGGCTGCGCTTCCTGACGATCTCCGCCGGCAACCTTGATGAATTCTTCGAGATCCGCTTCGCCCGTCTGCCCGGTGCGCGCCACGGCGACACGCGGCGCATCGTGCTCGAAGGCGTGCACCGCCTCGTCGCCCAGCAATTCCAGGTGCTGCGCGAGGAGATCGTGCCGGCGCTCGCGGCACAGGGCATCGTCCTGCGCCTGGCCGCGTCGTGGACGGCGCAGCAGACGGCCTGGGCGCGCGCGTGGTTCCACGA
>CAIXAA010000820.1 GCA_903917305.1 uncultured Myxococcales bacterium
CCATCAAGGTCATGCGCCGGGATCCCTCGACGGTCGGCGAGTCGGCCAAGACGGCGAAGATCTTCCTGTTCAGCAAGGAGCGCGACAATCCGGCGCCCATCGAGTTCTGCAAGGAGAACGGCAGCTGGAAGATCTACTCGAATTCGCTCTAGAATCTAGGCGATCGTCGCGCTGCCGCGGCCGAGCAGCTTCTCGATCTCCGCGATCAGATCGCTCGACAGCGCCACGCGAAACGCCGGCCCCGCCGCCACCACGACTTCGCGCCCGTCGGTCATCTCCAGGTGGACCAGCACGCGCGCCTGACCCGGAAATTTCTGCAGCACGCCGCGGAGATCGCGCACCCGCGGCGCATCGCAGCGATCGACGTGCATGCCGATCTTGAGCGCCCCGGCGTTGTTCAGCGCCGCGGTGTCGAGGGGCTTGGCGGATTCGATCGCCAGCCGCACCTTGGTGTCGTCCGTGCGATCGGCGTCGACGCTCAGCGTCAGCAGCAGCGGCGCGTCGGAGTGCAGCAGCGGCCCGATCTGCTCGAGCGCCTTGGAAAACACGACGACTTCGGCCTGACCGCTCAGGTCTTCGATGGTCGTGATGCCCATGCGGTTGCCGGTCTTGGTCGTCAGTTCGCGGTGCGCGACGACCACGCCGGCCGCCGTGACCTGCAGCCGCCTGCCGCCCGGACCGCCCGGCGAGGCGGTGCGCAGGATCGCCGGATCCTTGAGCACGGCCAGCGTCTGGCAGCCCAGGCGCTTGAGCTCATTGGCGAACTGATCGAGCGGGTGGCCGGAGACGTAGAAGCCCAGGATTTCCTTCTCATAGCCCAGCGTCAGCCGCGCCGGCCAGTGCGCCTCCGCCGGGCCGTAGACATCCGGCGCCCGCGTCGCCGACACGTCGCCCAGCATGGAAAATAGCGAAACTTGGGCGGAATCGCGCTGGCGCTGTTCTTCCTGCGCCCTCTCGATCGCCTTGCCGACATTGGACCAGATCACGTCGCGCGGCTGGCCAAAGCCATCGCAGGCGCCGCATTTCACCAGCGCTTCCAAGGACCTCTTGTTGACCTTGCGCGAGTCGATGCGGCGGCACAGGTCGAACAAGGACGTGAACGGTCCGCCTTCCTGGCGCGCGGCGATCAGCGACTCGATGGCCGACTCGCCCAGGCCCTTGATCGCGCCCAGACCGAAGCGGATGCGGTCGCCAGCCACGCTGAAAGACAGCGAACTTTCACCGATATCCGGCGGCAGCACCTGGATGCCCGATTGGCGCGCCTGCTGGATGTACTGCACGACCTTGTCGGTATCGCCCTGGTCGGATGTCAGCAGCGCCGCGTAGAACTCCGTGGGATACAAGGCTTTCAGGTAGGCCGTCTGGTAGGTCACCAGGCCATACGCCGCCGAGTGCGACTTGTTGAAGCCGTACTCCGCGAACTTGGCCATCAAATCGAAGATGCGCTGCGCGACCTGGGCCTCGACGCCGCGCTCGACTGCGCCTTTCTTGAAGACTTCACCCCACTTCTGCATCTCCTCGAGCTTCTTCTTGCCCATCGCCCGGCGCAGGTTGTCCGCTTGCCCCAGCGAGAAGCCGGCGAGCACCTGCGAGACCTGCATCACCTGTTCCTGGTAGACGATGACGCCGTAGGTCTCCTTGAGCACCTCTTCGAGCTTGGGGTGGTCGTACTCGACCGGCTCGCGCCCGTGCTTGCGTTCGATGTAGCGGGTGTGCATCCCGAGGCCCAAAGGCCCTGGCCGATACAGCGCGCCGGCGGCGATCAGGTCCTCGAACTGCGTCGGCTTGAGGCTCACCATCATCTTGGTGAAGCCGTCGGATTCACACTGGAAGATGCCGGCCGTGTCGCCCTTGCCGACGATCGCGTAGGCGCGCGGCTCCGTGAGCGGAATCGTGTCGATGTTCAGCGGCTCGCTGCCCTCGGCGCGCTGCTCGTTGATGAGCCCGACGGCATGGCGGATCATCGTCAGGTTCTTGAGGCCGAGGAAGTCGAACTTGACCAGGCCGGCCTTCTCGACGTCGTCCTTGTCGAATTGCGTGACGTTTTCGCCTGTTGCACCGCGACCGACCGGCACCATCTCCCACAGCGGGCCAGGGCTGACCACCACGCCCGCCGCGTGCATGCCGACGTTGCGCACCGCGCCTTCCAGCAGCTTGGCCGTCTCCAGCAGCCGGCCGATCTGCGGATCGCGGTCCATCTCGTCGCGCAGCCGCACATCCGCCGCGATGGCATCCGTCAGCGTTTTGTGTTTGTCGTCCAGCGGTTCGATCGCCTGATCCACCAGCTTGGCGATGCGATCGACGTCCGGCAACGGCACGCCGAGCACGCGCCCGACGTCGCGCACCGCGCCTTTGGCCTTGAGCGTGCCGAACGTGGCGATCTGGCCGACGCGCTCCTTGCCGTACTTCTCGCTGACGTAGTGGATGACCTCGCCGCGGCGATCGACGCAGAAGTCGACGTCGAAGTCGGGCATCGACACGCGCTCGGGGTTCAGGAAGCGCTCGAACAGCAGGTTGTAGGGAATCGGGTCGAGATCGGTGATGCGCAGCGACCAGGCGACGATCGAGCCCGCGCCCGAGCCACGGCCCGGACCCACGGGAATGTCGTTCTCTTTCGCCCAGTTGATGAAGTCCTGCACGATGAGGAAGTAACCGGGGAAGTCCATCTTCTGGATGACGCCGATCTCGCGTTCCAGCCGGGCCAGATAGAATTCCTTGTCGAACGTCTGGCCTTTGCGCTCGATCTCGCCAAAGCGGCGCTCCAGGCCCTCGCGCGCCAGCTTGGCAAAAAGGCTCGCCTCGTCCATGCCTTCCGGCACGGGAAAGCGCGGCAGCATCGGCTTGCCCAGCTCCAGTTGGACATCGCAGCGCGCCGCGATGTCCAGCGTCGCGTCGCACAGGGCTTCGTAGCCCGCGAAACGATGCCGCATCTCCTGCACGGTGCCGAGGTCGAACTGGTCGGTCGGCAGCGCCTCCTCGTCGCTGCGCGCCTGGATGGCAAGCCCAATGCACATCAGCACTTCGTGGGCGCGGGCATCCTGGCGGCGCAGGTAGTGCGTGTCCCCGGTCGCGACGCACGGCAGCTCGCACTCGGCCGCCAGCGCCACCAGCTTGGGCAGCAGCGTCTCGTGTTCGAGCAGGCCGGCCTGCTGCACCTCGATGTAGAAGCACCCGGGCGCAAAGCAGTTCTTGTAGCGCAGCGCATGCCGGCGTGCTTCGGCCGGCTCGCCGCGCAGGAGCGCATTGGGGATCTCGCCGCCGATGTCGCCGGACAGCCCGATCAGCCCTTCGCTGTGCTTGGTGAGCAGCTCGTGGTCGATGCG
>CAIXAA010000821.1 GCA_903917305.1 uncultured Myxococcales bacterium
CACCCGGTGCCCGCAGCGCCCTTGGCGCCCGCGGGTCCAGCAGACCCTTCACAGGCGCTGACCACGGCGGCCGCACTCACTAGTACCAGGGCGCGCCAGGGCGCCGCACGAAGCAGACTCAACATCTTCTCCCCCGTTTCTCGTGGGAGATGTGCCGGTCGCGCAACGCCCTTTGCGTCGTGCCCACGGATCTCCCTGCCAAGCAGAAATTCCACTGTCGGCGCCTCGCGACTAGAACCGCTCGGCCGCCGGTCGGTGCCCACTTCGCCAGCTCTCGGCTGACATCTGTGGCCCAACGCCGCCGCATCCATGCAGGATGCATACCAGCCCGCGCGCACTCGGGTTGTTTGCGCCTTCAATCAATCCATTGAGATATTTCTTACTCGAATATTAAGTTATGACTTATCTTATTTGTTCAACAAGACCATTGAGTTGCGTGTGCATTGTTCTTTGGATTGGCGTCTCTCTGGCGTCGGATTCTGCCGACAATGGCGTCAACCAACGGAAAGAAAAGGAGCAAGTTGCCAGTTGGTGGCATGCGCCGAGAAATCGGCACCAGTGCCGATACTTCGGCATGCTCTCCAAGTGCTGATATGCAAAGGATGACGCTGCTGCGCCCGCAACCGGTTTCTCACGCTGGCGCCGAAATTTCGGCAGCGCCGCCGGCTGCCTCCTGGCACCCGCGGCAACCCAGGTCCGCGGGTGGAGCCCACAGGCCCCAGGCAGGTCGCCGCCTTGCGCGAAGCTGTTGACGAATCGGTCGCGGCGATCGAGCCTTGGCTGGGCTTTCTCGGGGACGCGGCCATGGCACAACTGCAAGACAAGACGAGCGCAACACCAACCTCCACGCCGGCGGCACCCGCGACTTCGGGCGGCACGCCCGCGGCGACGCCGGCGGCACCCGCGACTTCGGGCGGCACGCCCGCGGCGACGCCGGCTGCGGTGCGCGAGAAGGTCGCTCGCAGCAACTACAAGGACGGCGCGGCGTTGCTGCAGCCCGACAATGCGCCCGGCTACAACGGTGGCAAGGACGCGGTCGCGCCCGCAGGCAAGGAAGGCCCCAACCGCTACGCGATGACGGGCGGTGTCAGCGCTGGCGATGGCAAGTACGGCAACTGGCGCGGCACGGGCGTCGGCCTGGGAACCACCGAGAAGGACGAAGGCAAGGACGGCAAAGGCCCCAAGAACGCCCGCATCAGCGCGCCCAAGGTGGCGGACGTCGGCCCGAGCAAGGAGATCCTCAAGGAAGGCGAGAAGAAGGAGCTCGGCGGCGGCAAGTACGTCCAGAAGTGGGCGGGCACGTCGGCGGAGAACGAGGTCAAGCCGTCCATCAGCCGCGACAAGGAAGGCGTCACCGGCGAGTTGGCTTCGGGCAACGCGACCGCGAGCGCGGGCGTCAAGCTGGGCGTCGGCGCCAAGACCAAGACGGAAGGCAAGTACGGCAGCGCGGAAGCCAAGGCGGATGCTGGACTTGTCGCCCAGGCCGGCGCGCGCGCCAAGTACGGCATCGGCAGCGACGGGGTCGAGGGCAGCTTCGACGCCTCGGCCAAGGCGGGCGCGGAAGCCTCGGCGAGCGCGGAGGCGACGTCGGCCAAGTTCCTGGGCACCGATGCCGGCGCGGCGGCCAAGGCCAAGGGTTTTGTCGGCGCGCGCGCCGGTGCCGGCGCCAAGGTTGCGGTCACCAAGGACTTTGTTGGCGCCAAGGGCAACATCGGCGGCTTCGCTGGCGCAGAAGCCTCTGGCGAGGTCGAAGCGCACGTCGGCCCGGTGACGGGCAAGGTCAAGGGCTCGGTCCAGGCCGGCATCGGCGCCTCGCTCGACGGCGAAGTCAGCTACGATCACGGCAAGTTGAAGTTCTCGGCGCGCGCCGCCGTGGCGCTCGGCATCGGCGCTTCGCTCGGCACGTCCGTGGAGATCGACCTGGGGCAAGCGCTCAAGATGGGCGGCGAGATCGCGAAGATTGCCTATCGTTTCGCGGATCAGGACGGCGACGGCAAGCTGACGCTCAACGACGGCGCCACGCTCGCCGGCAAGGGCGTCAAGGGCGGCGCCAAGGCGGTCGACAAGGGCGTGGACGGCGCGATCGCGGCGCTGGACGCGGACGGCGACGGCAAGTTCACCAGCCATGACCTCGCGGTGCGCGCCCAGCAGGCCGGCAACGCGGTCAAGGGCGCTGGCAAGCAGGTCGTGGGCGCGGGCAAGGCGGCGATCAAGGCCGGGCACGATGCGCTGGATCGCGATGGCGACGGCAAGCTGGGCCTGAGCGACGTGACGGCGGGCGCCAAGCAGCTGGGCGGCAAGCTGGTGGCGGCGGAGCACAAGGTCGCGGACAAGGCCAAGGGCGCCGCGAAGTGGGCCGTCAAGGAAGGCGCGGAGTTGAAGGACGCGGCCGGCCGGGGCCTCAAGAAGGCCGGCGACCTGGCGTCGGGCGCGGTGCACAAGCTGCACGACGCCGCCGATGCCGATGGTGATGGAAAGTTGTCCTTGCATGACGCGGCTTTGCACGCGGAGCACGCCAAGGATGCCGTGGTTGGCGCGGGCAAGAAGGTCGTGGGCGCCGGCGTCGATGCGGCGAAGTGGGCGGGCGCGAAGGTGTCGGGCGGTGCGGCCAAGGCCACGCGCGCCCTGCACGACGCGGCAGACGTCAATGGCGACGGCAAGTTGGACATCGAGGACGCCAAGGCGGCGATGCACGGCGTCGTGACGGCGGTGCAGGACAAGGCGCACCAGGCCAAGCAGGCGGTGCGCGGCGCGATGGACGTCAATGGCGACGGCAAGATCGACGCGGCGGACATCTCGGCGGCGGCGGCGGCGGCCAAGGAGCGCGCGGTCGCGGCGTACCACGGCTCGGTCGACAAGGCCAAGGAAGTCGCGCACAAGGCGGTCGAGACAGCCAAGGCGACGGCAGCGACGGTCAAGAAGGCGGCGGATCGCGACGGCGACGGCAAGCTCGGCCTGAACGACGTGGTCGAAGGCGGCAAGCAGGCCTACCGCGGCGTCAAGAAGGGCGTCGGCGTGGTCGCGGAAAAGGGCAAGGAAATCCTGGCCGAAGCCAAGCGCCAGGCCGGCCAGGCGCGCGCGACGTTCTCGGCGGCGGTCGACGATGCGTCGGCGACGCTGAGCGGAAGCTGGGGCAAAATCAAGGGCTTCTTTGGCGGCAAGCCCAAGCCCAAGGCCTAGAGCGCCGATCAGGAACTTGCTTCTGATTGGGCGCTCGGCTGTGTTGTCGGGTCGCCGAGCGCGCCGATGCGGACGCGCCGGCTCCGCGAGAGCACCGTTCAACTGTGGTGGATCAGTGCTCTAGCCCGGCTGCACGATCCCGAAGCGGTTCTGATCCGGATCGAGGAACAGCGCGAACAGGCTGCCGTCGCCCAGATCGCGAGGCGCGCCAAGCACTTGCCCGCCGTTGTCCTTGATGGCCTGGCAGGTGCGAGCGATGTCGGTGACCGAGATGTAGTCCGTCATGCCGCGCAAGCGCGCGCCGCGATCGCCGCCGACGAGGCCGACGCCGGGCGCCACGGCCGTGCAGACCGCGTAGTCGGTCATGCCTTCGA
>CAIXAA010000822.1 GCA_903917305.1 uncultured Myxococcales bacterium
GGATCGTCGACGCCGGACACCTTGGCCAGACCAAAGTCCAGGATCTTCACGAAGTCCGCGTGCGCCGGGTTGCGCACCAGCATCACGTTCTCCGGCTTGAGATCGCGGTGGATGATGCCAGCCGTGTGGGCTTCCGCAAGCGAATCACACATTTGCAGCACGATGTGCGCCACGCGCTGCGCCGGCATCGGGCCTTCGCGCTCCAGGATCGCGTCCAGCGACTCGCCTTCCAGCAGCTCCATGACCAGGTAGAACAGGTCGCCCCAGCGGCCGAAGTCGTACACCATGACGGTGTGCGGGCAGGAAAGTCTTGAGATGGCGCGGGCTTCGCGGGTGAACCGGCTGATGAGCTGCTTGCGCGCCGAGAGGTTCTCGTGCAGCAGCTTGATCGCCATCACCTTGCGCAGGTGGACTTGCTCGGCGCGGTACACGGCGCCCATGCCACCCAGGCCGATGAGCGACAGGATCAGGTAGCGATCGCCGACCAGCTTGCCGATGTTGGTGTCGCCGTCGTCCTCGGCGCTTCCTTGATGTGCCGCTGCACGACCCTCCGCCTGGGCGCGCAGCGCGTCGACCGGTTGCGGCAGCGGCGGCGGCGCCTGCTCGTCGTCGAGTGGCGTTTCGTCCGACGGCATCACGCGGCGCTGCAGGGCCGTCCCGTCTTCGAGGCAATACTGCGTCGAATCAGGGAACGTGCGTTGGCAAGTGGCGCAAATCTTCATCCGGTGGCGACCCCGCGGCGGACCAGTCTAGCCCGGATCGAGCCTCGCGCAACCATCGGCCGGTGCAAGCGAGACCTTTGTGTCCAGCACTATGGCATCGCGCCGGGCGAGCGGCCGTCGAAGCGGCGCGGCGTCTTGCCCGGCATCCGCTGCCAGGAGGGCGTGTAATACTTGCCAAAAGGCACGTCGAGCGGCTCGCGCGCGGCACCGTCGCTGCTGGTGACCCACAGGCGCATGCCTTTGCCGTCCTCGTTCGAGGCATACACCAGCCGCTTGCCGTCCGGCGACCACGACGGCTCGAGCGAACGGCGCCCCTGTCCAGGCGTCAAGCGCTGGGTATGGCCTTGCAGATCAACGGTCAAGATATCGATCGCGTTGCCGCGCATGCCGGAGTACGCGATGCGCCCGTCCGGGCCCCAGTCCGGATCGGTGTTGTAGGGGCCCACGAACGTCAAGCGGCGCTGGTTGCTGCCATCCCAGTCCATCACATAGACCTGCGGCGTGCCGATGCGATCCGAGACGAACGCGATGTGGCTGCCGTCTGGGGAGTACGACGGGCCGAGATCGTCATGCTCATTGTGCGTCAGGTTCGTGGACGGCAGGCCGGTGTAGTCGATGCGGTAGATGTCGGCCTGCTCGCCGTCGTTGATGGTGGCGACGAGATCACCGCGCGAGTTCTGGGCGCAGCCGCGGAACTGCAGATCCGGTCCGGCGGCAAAAGGCACCGTCGGCGTGGGCTTGTCCGGCGCGGCGCCCGGCTTCTTGGCCTTCTTGGACAGGATGGGAGACATGTCCGCGACGGCGCCCAGCTGCGCGGCGTCCATCTTGAACAAGGAGGGCA
>CAIXAA010000823.1 GCA_903917305.1 uncultured Myxococcales bacterium
CAGAAGATGTGAAGCGCGTGGCGGAGTTGCGCGCCGCCGTGGGGCCGAACGTGCGGCTGCGCCTGGACGCCAACGGCGCATGGTCGCTGCCCGACGCGCGGCGGGCCATCGAAGCCTTGCGCGAGTTCCAGCCCGAGTGGCTCGAAGAACCCGTGGCCCACCGCGATGTGGCTGCCTTGGCGCAACTGCGCGGCTTGGGCATGGTGCTGGCGGCGGACGAGTCCTGCCGCAATGCCTCGGATCTGGAGCGGATCGTGGCGCTGCAGGCGGCCGACCTCGTCGTGCTCAAGCCGATGGCGATCGGGCGGTTGAGCGCCACCGTGGCGCTGGCGCGGCGAGCTGCCGATGCAGGGCTGCGCGTCGTCGTGACCAGCTGCCTCGATGGCGCGGTCGCGGAGGCGGCGGTGCTCGCGGTGGCGCGCGCGTGTCCGCCGCAGGCGCTGGCCGGTGTCGGGCTGGACCGCCGACTGGTGCTGCGCAACCGGTTGGAAGAACGAAGAGCGGCCGGTGACGCGCTGCCCAACCCGCTGGCCATGTCTGCGCGCGACCGGCCTGAGCACCCGGCGCTGGTCTGCGACGGCCGCACGCTGACGTATGCACAACTGGCCGCTGAGACGGCACAAACCGCGCACTGGCTCCAAGGTCTCGGCGTTCAGCGGGCAAGTCGGGTCGCCATCGTGGCGCCCGTCGGCCTCGATCTGGCCCGCGTGTTCCATGCGGTCGGTTGGCTGGGTGCCGTCGCCATGCCGCTGGACCCGGCTGCGCCGCTGACGGACCGCGCCGCGGCGTTGGGCATCCTGGTGCCGGACCTGGTCGTGGCTGCGGTCGGGCTTGCCGTTCCTGCCGGGGCGTGGCGCCAGGAAGTCCTGAATCTGCCATTCGTTTCTCAAGCGCCGCGCGCACCGGCACCGCTGCCCGTCGCGTGGTCGCTGGATTCCGTTCGCGTGTGCCTGCTGACGTCCGGATCGAGCGGCGCGCCCAAGCCCGTGGAACTGACGACGTCGCAACTGCTCTTTTCGACGATGGGCGGCGCCATCCGCCTCGGCCACCTGCCGGCGGACCGTTGGCTGGCGTGCCTGCCGATGCACCACGTCGGCGGTCTGGCCATCCTGTGGCGCGCCGCGTGGTTGGGCATCACCGCCGTGGTCCACTGCCGCTTCGATGCTGCGCGTGTGGCGCAAGTGCTGGATTCGGGAGACGTCAGCCTGGTGTCGCTCGTCCCGACGCAGCTGGCTCGCGTGCTGGCGCTGCGGCCGTCGCAGCCGTTTCCGCAATCGCTGCGCGCGGTCCTGCTCGGTGGCGCGGCGGCGCCGTCGTCGCTGCTGGCGGACTGCCGCAAGCTTGGCGTGCCGGTGGCGCGTTCCTGGGGAATGACGGAAACCGGTTCCCAGGTCGCGACTTCCGCGCCGTTCGACGATGCGCCGGGCTTGCCGCTTCTGCCGTTTGCCGAAGCGTCGGTGGCGCCTGATGGGCGTGTGTCGCTGTCTGGGCCGCTGGCGGGGTCAGCTGGCGTTCGCACCGCGGATCGCGGCGAAGTCGACGCAACTGGCCGGATCCACATCCAAGGCCGCATCGATGACGTGATCCTGCGTGGTGGCGAGAACATCTCGCCCGCGCCGATCGAGGCGGCGCTCTTGCAGCATCCGGCCGTGGCCGAGGCGCTGGTCGTCGGCCGTGCGGACGTCGATCTTGGGCAAGTCCCTGTCGCGGCGGTAGTTTTGCGCGCTCCAGTGTCGCTGGCGGCCTTGAAGGAGTGGCTCGCCCCGTGGCTGCCCGCGACGCACGTGCCGCGGCAGATTTCCGTGCTGCGTGAACTGCCAAAGTCGTCGCTAGGCAAGGTCTTGCGGGGCCGCGTTCGGCAGATCCTGGAGCAGGCCGAGGCGATCGAGCCCAGCCCGCAG
>CAIXAA010000824.1 GCA_903917305.1 uncultured Myxococcales bacterium
ACGATCGCGCCGTGCCGCGCAGCCGCACCGGCCATGGCGCTGCGTACGGCCTGATGTGGGTCACCATCGCGCTGACGTTGTGCGCCGCCGCCGCCACCGTTTGGGTGCCGGTCGCCGCCAGCGCCCCCGCAGCCGGACCGCGCCTGGCCGGCCGTGGACCGCGCCCCGTCTCCGCCCTGGCCGAAGCCGACCCCGGTCCCACGATCGCCGCCCTCGATGCGGCTGGCAGCGACACGGACGGCGAAGGCGTCTACCCCGCGGGCACGGCGTCGATCGCACCGTTCGATGCCGTCGAGCCGACCAGCCGCGCGCCGCTGCGCCACTACACTGGCAAGACGATTGGTCTTTTGACCGACACGCGCAATGACTACGCAGGCGATCTGCTGGTCAAGCTCGACTCCTTCATCGGCCAGGCCCACGCCGCGCTCGGCCGCGTGCTGGACGTGCAGGCGAGCCCAAAACCGACGCAGATCATCGTGTTCGAGTCGCAGGAGCGCTACCAGGACTACGCCCGCGAGCACGCGCCCGGCCTGGTGAACAACGGCGGCTATTACGACGGCGGGATGCGCACGGTCGTGACGTACCGCTTCAACAATTCCATGCAGTTGTACTTCCACGAGCTCGTGCACTCGATGATGGGCGAGCAGTTCAACGACCACAACTTCTCGCGCTACACCCGCCACAACTGGCCGATCTGGTTCGATGAAGGCATGAGCGAGTACCTCGGCTCCTTCGAGGTGCAGGGCAGCGGCATCCACATCCCGGCGGCCAACAAGGGCAAGCTCGCCTACCTGTCGAACGCGATTTCCCACAACGTTTTCATCGACTTGCCGACGCTGCTGCGCGCACCGGCCGAGCGCTTCTCCGGCGCTTCGATGAACATCTACTACGCGGAGAGCTGGGGCCTGCTCGAGTACCTGCTCAGCTCGCCCATTCACAAGACCCGGGTTCCCTTGTTCTTTCGCAAGATTCGCGGCGGCGAGGACGGCGTCGTCGCGTTCAAGGCCTGCTTCGGCGAGGACCTGCTGGCCCTCGACGCCGCGTGGCGCGTGCACGTGCTGGACACCGCCAAGCCGCAGGTGGGCTGGGTGTCGCTGTTCTCCGGCGAAAGCATTGACGATTGGACCATCCATGAGGGCGGCCAGTGGCGCGCCGGCCAGGGCGAGATCCAGGGCGCCGGCGATCGCAACTACAACTACCTGATCAAGAGCGAGATGCCGATGGCGGACTTCGCCTACGAGCTCGACCTGCAGCTGCAGCGCGGCACGGCGGGTCTCATCCTCGGCAACAACTTCCACAGCGAATACCCGTACTACTACCTCATCGACATCGCCCGCGACGCCGTCATGCTGCGCCGCGCCTGGTCCGCCAGCCAGATCGAGCCGGTCATGCAGGCGTACGCCGAAGTGCCGCTGGGCGAGTGGGTGCACCTGCGCGTGCAGGTCATCGACCATGTGCTGCGGCTGTCGGTCGGCGGGCGCGAGGTCATCCATGCGCGCGTAGACCGGGATCGCTACTCGCTTTTTGGCCTCTACCTCTACCGCGCCCGGGTGCGCTTCCGCAACATCCAGGTGCGGCGCGAAGTGCCGGAGCATGAGCTGGCGTCGACGCAGCCCTGGGCGACGCCCGCGGCCGGTGGTCCGGCGGATCCGGCTCCCGCGCCGCGCTCCTCCTCTGCGGCGGCGGGCAGTTCGGTGGGTGGCGGTGTCGGCATCTCGGCGCCGCGCACCGGCCTGAGCCCGCAGTAGCCAACAGATAACTCGACAGATCGGCCAGCTGTGACAAAACTCGCGGCGGCGCCGGCACCTTGGCGCCCGTGTTGGAGTCCTCATGGCCGTGTCCACCGTCGCTGCGCTACGAGAACTCGTTGCTTCGGTAGAGCATTTGCTGGGTCCGGTGCGCGCGCCGCTCGGCCTCATCCTCGGTTCCGGGCTGGGCGGTCTCGCCGACCAGATCGAGGACGCGCGCAAGCTGCCCTACGCGCGCCTGCCGCACCTGGCGCCGTCGACGGTGGTGGGCCATGCCGGCCAGCTCGTGGTCGGTCGCTGGCAGGGTCATGACGTCATTGCACTTTCTGGGCGCATCCACCTCTACGAAGGCCACAGTTTCTCCCAGGTCGCGATGCCGGTGCGCATGCTCGCCGGGCTCGGCGTCGACACGCTGATCGTCACCAATGCCGCTGGTTCGGTGCACACGCGCCTGCAACCCGGCGATTTGATGCTGATCGATGACCACTTGAACCTGCAAGGCGGCAATCCGCTGACCGGGCGCAACGATGCGCGGCTCGGGCCGCGTTTCCCTGACATGACGGAGGCTTACGACGCCGGGCTGCGCAAGCTCGCGCACAGCGTCGCGGCCAGCCAGGGTCTGGACTTGAAGCACGGCGTCTACGCGGCGCTGCCGGGGCCGAGCTACGAAACGCCAGCGGAAATCCGGATGTTGGCGGCGCTCGGCGCGGACGCCGTCGGCATGTCGACCGTGCCCGAGGTCATCGCCGCGCGGCACATGGGCGTGCGGGTGCTCGGCCTGTCGTGCATCACCAACCTTGGCGCGGGGTTGGGCAAGGGCCTGCTCGATCACGCCCACGTCGGCGAGGTGGCGGGGCAGGCGACCGAGAAGATGGTGCGCCTGCTGGGCGGCATCGCCCAGACCCTGCCCCCCCAGACCGCGCGCGCGAGGATCTTTTGAAAGACCTTGTTGAATCGGCGATCCAAGCCCGCGAACACGCCTACGCGCCCTACTCGCAGTTTCGCGTCGGTGCCGCGCTGCGGGCCGCCTCCGGGCGCGTCTATGTCGGCGTCAATGTCGAGAATGCTGCGTATCCTGCTGGAATCTGTGCGGAACGCACAGCGCTGGTCTCCGCCGTCGCCGCGGGCGAGCGGCAGTTCGAGGCCATCGCCATCGTCACGGACACGCCGGAGCCGTCGTCGCCGTGCGGCGTGTGCCGGCAGATGCTGGCGGAGTTCGGTGTCGGCCTGAAAGTGACGCTGGCGACCGTGCACGGCGCGGCGATCGAGACGACGCTGGACGCGCTGCTGCCGCGGGCGTTCGGGCCGGAGAGCCTGGCGCGCCGCTGAGCGCTACCAGCCCACCCGCAGCAGGTGCTGCTGCGCGTACAGCGACTTCGGCTCCAGCGTCGCCGCGTTGCCCAGCCCTTCGCTCCAATCGACCGGCAGCGTCCCTGTGCTCCCCAGATCCGTCATCGCCGTCACCACTTGCGTCTGCGGATCCGAGCCGATGACGTAGCCCCAGCCGTATTGCAGCGAGCGGATCTGGCCCGTGCCGTGCGTCCGCCAGAACACCGTCTGCGTCGCCGTCTGGCCAGCGCCCGTCGACTCCAGCCCGCGGTTCACGGCGTTGAAGCCGTCGTCGAACGTGCAATCGTCGATGAGGTTGGCCAT
>CAIXAA010000825.1 GCA_903917305.1 uncultured Myxococcales bacterium
GGAAACGTGGACATCAAGATATTCGTGAGTCCGCTGAGACGTGTTGCAGGTATATGTCATTGCAAAGTTTTTGCTTGACCGCGCGAATCATGGATCCGTATTGTGCGCTAGACCGCGTTTCACCGCGCAGCCGGGAGATTTCACGATGCGTCGCCTGAGCATCCTTGTACCCGCTTCCCTTTTCGCTGCAGCATGGACGGCCGCGTGCACCAGCGAGGCGCCGCCCGACGCCTGCGCCAGCGCCGCCAAGGGCGCGATCTGCACGTTCGCCGGCAACGGCACGACAGGCTACGACGGCGAAGGCCACGATCGGCGGGACATTTCGCTGTACTGGCCTGTCGATCTCGGTTTTGACAAGCGCGGCGTCGCCTTCGTGCTCGACTGGAACAACCACCGCGTGCGCCGCGTCAGCCCCTCGGGCGTCGTCGACACGGTGATCGGCACCGACGAGCCCGGCGACGGCGATCCGGCGCAGACGGACTTGAAGCCCGGCGCCGATGGCATCGTGCACGGAGCGCTCGGCACGACGGTCAAGCTGAACCATCCGAGCGACCTGATGTTCACGGCGCTGGACTCGCCGGTGGCCAAGGCGGGCGAGCTGCTGCTGGTCGCGTGGCACAACCACCGCCTGCGCACCTGGGACGAGGCGACGCAGCTGGTGCTGGTGACGTGCGGCGCCAAGCCGGGCTTCTGGGGCGACGGCCAGAAGGCGGGCACGACGACGATGTTCAACCAGCCGTCCAAGGTGGTGCAGGACAAGGCCGGCAATACCTACCTGATCGACATGAGGAATTGGCGGGTGCGGCGCATCGGGGCGGACGGCATGGTCGCGACGGTCCTGGGCAACGGGACGCCGGGTGGCAGCGAGGACATGGACAAGGCGCCGGTGCCGGCGCTGTCGGCGTCCGTGCTGCTGTTCGATCCGGTCGAGTGGAGCAACCCATCGACCCCCGGCGGCGGCATCGCGGTGAGCGCGGACGGCGGCACGCTGTACCTGGCGGACACGATGAACCACCGCATTCGTGCGCTGGATCTGGCGACGGGGATGCTGCGGACGATCGCCGGTTCGGGACCGACGGGCTGCGACGGCGTGTGCAAGAACGACGGCACGGCGCACCCGCGGCCGGGCGCGTTTGCCGGCGATGGCGGTCCGGCGACGGCGGCGCGGCTCAATCAACCCCATGATCTTGCTTTGGGACCGGACGGACGGCTGTACTTCGCCGACACGGGCAACCACCGCGTGCGCGCCATCGACTTGGGCACGGGGACCATCGCGACGGTGGCCGGCAACGGCAAGGCGCCGGACGGCATCCTGCCGTTTGCCGCGGGCGCGATCGGCGATGGCGGGCCGGCGACCGAGGCGGCGCTGAACCAGCCTGAAGGCGTGACGTTCGATCCGGCGGGCGACCTGTTCATCGCCGACACGTACAACCAGCGGATTCGCAAGGTGAGGATGAAATGAGGTACGACAAGCGCACCACCCTCGTCCTGGCCTGCCTGCTCGCGGCGTGCACGTCGGAGGCGCCCGCCAGCAGCGAGCCACCGAGCTGCGCCGGCAAGTCCGGCTGCATCACCACCATCATCGGCACCGGCCGCGCGATGTCCGGCAAGAACGACGTGCTGGGCTGGAAGAGCGACCTGTATTCGCCGCAGGACGCGACGACCGGCCCCGACGGCAAGCTGTACTACATCGACTGGAACAACCACCGCATCCGCGTGTGGGATCCGGTCAGCCACCTGACGACGACGGTCGCGGGCACCGGCGAGCTGGGCGATCTCGGCAGCGGCGGCCCGGCGCTGTCTGCGCAGTTCAACCACCCGACCGGCATCATCTTTGACGCGCAGGGCCGCCTGGTCATCGCCGCGTGGCACAACAGCCGCATCAAGCGCGTCGATTTCACGACCGGCATCCTGGAAGACACCTGCGGCACCGGCGCGCGGGCGTACGCAGGCGATGGCGTGGTGGGCGGCGCCAAGACGTGCAAGCTGGACCTGCCGGCGGCGGTGGCGTTCGACAGCCAGGGAAACACGTACATTTCCGACCAGGCCAACCAGCGCATCCGCAAGGTCGACGCCAGCGACACGATCACGACGGTGGTCGGCGACCTGTGGTTCGTGGACGCGGACGGCAAGCCGCTGGTGGACAAGGACGGCAACTTTGTGGACTTCAAGGGGAACATCCTGGCCACCAAGGACAAGATGCAGGTCGACGGCAACGGCGCGGAGCTGCGCGACGCCAGCGGCAAGCCGGCGCCCTACACCGGGCCGATTCCGA
>CAIXAA010000826.1 GCA_903917305.1 uncultured Myxococcales bacterium
AAGTGCCTGACCTGGTTCGATGCGGGCCAGCAGCCAAGGACCTGGCGGCTCCAGATGGCGGCCAAGTGCCGAAACGAAGGCCAGTCTTGGGGCACGCCTGTCGACGCTGACGAAGTCCGCGCCGCGGGAGGAGCCACTTCGCCGCCGCGTGCAGGACGGAACGCGCCGCCTTTCGCAGCACTGCCGCCCGCCACCGGAACACGGCTGGTCGGGCGGCAGACATCACCCAAACCAAATCACCCATGACGACAGGGCCGAAGCTGGCGCTCCTCCCGATCCGACGCGGCCCGGTTTGACGCTGGCGTGGCGAGCGCAGACAGTGGGCGGGTATCACAAAAACGGGCAGACCTTGGTTCTGCCCACGCACGCTCCGGGCAGCCGCAGCACGCGGATATCCTGGGACTTGCGCTTGATTGCAGGGAGAATTCCATGCCTACGAACCCGCAGAAGCCAGCCAACCCGCCGACGAAGCAGCCGCAGGCTGGCCAGCACGGCGCGCCGGCGACGGTCGAGGACAAGAACGTCGGCGGGAAGCCGGCCTATCCGGGCCGCGACGCCGTCGTCAACCCGCCCAAGGCGCCGGGCCAGGGCAAGGGTCCGATGCAGGGCAGCAAGCACGAGCGCTGATTCGTGAACATGGCACGGCCGCGGCCGGTGGTTCGCTGGGACCGCCGGCTGCGGCTGCGTCTGGAATTCCACGACGCAAGGAGACCCCATGGCCAGCAAAGAGGCGTACCAGAAGAAATACGAGGCGCAGCTCAAGGAGTGGGACGCCAGGCTCGATCAGTTGAGCGCCAAGGCAGCGAAGGCCACGGCGGAGGCGCGCATCCGGTACGAGAACGAACTCGAGGACTTGCGGCGCAAGCGGGCGGCCGCGCTCAGGACCTTGGAGGCGCTCAGCAAGCGCAGCGAGGGCGCCTGGGAGGACCTCAAGGACGGCGCCGAGAAGACCTGGGCCGAGATGGGCAAGGCGATGGATCACGTCGCCCAACATTTCAGGTAGGCGCGGCGGGCGGGAAGCTGGCAGCGAATGCGGTGCAAGCCGATGGAAATAACTCTGTTGTGCGGTCAATCGCCGTCTGAGACGGGTCAAGGAGGCTCCATGCGTTCCATCGTCCTCACCATCCTTGCTGTCACGCTCCTCCTGTGCGCTGCCCGCCCCGCGCAGGCCCTGCCGGAGCCGTACGCTGGCATCGGCCTGCACACCTTCGGCTTGCCCGGCAAGGACAGCACGACGTACAGCGGCATGCTCGAAGGCGGCGTCGACGACATCATCGCCAAGTTTGGCTTGGGCGCGCGCCTCGAACTGCCGGATTGGCGGACCATCTTGGACCTGCAGTTGCGCTACTCCCTCTTCAAGGTGCCGTTCATCCGCGTCTTTGTCGGAGCCGGCGCCGGCATCCAGCGCTACGCGGGTTGGAATGGCACCTTCGAAGGCTTCGTCGGCGCGCGCCTGTCGCTGGGCCTGCCGTACATCGGCGCCACGATCGGCGTCGCGCACTGGGGTGGCACGGACACGACCAATCCGTACGGGACGTTGTCGCTTGGCTTGTCATTCTAGGAAAACCCGGCGCTCCTCGTGGCCTTCACGTCGTGCGCGGAC
>CAIXAA010000827.1 GCA_903917305.1 uncultured Myxococcales bacterium
CCAGGCTTGGAACTGGAATGCGAAAGGGATCGTTACCCCGAAGGGGCGGAGACACCGAAGGTGGCTCCGGTCGCCGCAGGCGACTAGAGCCCGGTCCGCCGCAGGCGGATTCGCCCAGAATTCCTAGCCTTCCCGCGCCAGCCAGGCCTGACCGGACCGCCCCGCGCGTGAGCGCTAATCCACATCAAACTCCGCGTCCACCACGTCGTCCTTCTTCTTCTCGCCCGCGCCAGCCGCGCCCGGGGCCGCACCAGGAGCCGCGCCGTGCTCCCCGTGCTCGCCACCCGCCGCGCCAGCGCTGGCATACATCGCCTCCGACAGCTTGTACGCGGCCTGCTTGAGCTCTTCCTGCGTCGCCTTGATGCGGTCCGTGTCGCCGCTCTCGACGGCCTCGCGCGCCTTCTTGATGGCGGCTTCCAGCTTCTCTTTGTCGTCGGCCGCGAGCTTCTCGCCGTTTTCCTTGAGCGTCTTCTCCATCTGGTAGATGGTCGACTCCGCCTGGTTCTTGGTCTCGATGCGCTCGCGCGCCGCCTTGTCCTCGGCCGCGTGCGCTTCGGCTTCCTTGACCAGCTTCTCGACCTCGCTGCTCGACAGGCCGCTGCCGCCTTGCACCGTGATCTTGTTCTCTTTGCTGGTCGCCTTGTCCTTGGCGGTCACGTGCAGGATGCCGTTGGCGTCCAGGTCGAACGTCACCTCGATCTGCGGCATGCCGCGCGGGCTCGGCGGAATCCCTTCCAGGTTGAACTGCCCGAGCAGCTTGTTGTCGCGCGCCATCTCGCGCTCGCCCTGGTAGACCTTGACCGTCACGGCCGTCTGCATGTCTTCGGCCGTCGAGAACACTTCGGTCTTCTTGGTCGGAATCGTGGTGTTGCGCTTGATCAGCGCCGTCATGATGCCGCCCAGCGTCTCGACGCCCAGGCTCAGCGGCGTCACGTCCAGCAGCAGCATGTCCTTCACGTCGCCCGCCAGCACGCCGGCCTGCACCGCCGCGCCCAAGGCCACGACTTCATCCGGATTCACCGAGCGGTTCGGCTCCTTCTGGAAGAAGTTCTTCACGATCTCCTGGACCTTCGGGATGCGCGTCGAGCCGCCGACCAGGATCACCTCGTCGATGTCCGACGGCTTCTTGCCGGCATCCGCCAGGCACTTGCGGCACGGGTCGAGCAGGCGCTTGAACACGTCCTCGCACAGCTGCTCCAACTTCGCCCGCGTGATCTTCTGCTGCAAGTGCTTGGGACCATTGGCGTCCATCGTGATGAACGGCAGGTTGACCTCGGTCTCCATCTGCTGCGACAGCTCGATCTTGGCCTTCTCCGCCGCTTCCTTGAGGCGCTGTTTGGCCATCTGATCCTTGGCGAGATCGATGCCCTGGTCCTTTTTGAACTCGGCGATCAGGTGGTCGATGATGATGTTGTCGATGTCATCGCCGCCCAGGTGCGTATCGCCATTGGTCGCCTTGACTTCGACCACGTTGTCGGACACTTCGAGCACGGAGATGTCGAACGTGCCGCCGCCGAGGTCGAACACCGCGACCAGCTCGTCGGCCTTCTTCTCCAGGCCGTACGCCAGCGCCGCCGCCGTTGGCTCGTTGACGATGCGCAGCACTTCCAAGCCCGCGATCTTGCCCGCGTCCTTGGTGGCGTTGCGCTGGCTGTCGTTGAAGTACGCCGGCACCGTGATGACCGCCTGGGTCACCGGCTCGCCGAGGTAGTTCTCCGCGGCCTGCTTCAACTTCGCGAGGATCTTGGCCGACACTTCCGGCGGCGACATGAGCCGGCCACCGACGTGCACGTGCGCATCGCCGTTGTCCGCCGACTGGATCGTGTACGGCAGGCGCGACAGTTCGCCGACGACTTCCTTGTGCTTGCGGCCCATCAGGCGCTTGACCGAATACACGGTATTCTTTGCGTTCACCACCGCCTGGCGCAGCGCGATCTGGCCGACGAGGATCTCGCCCTTGTCATTCCACGCCACGACGGACGGCGTCGTGCGCCCGCCTTCCTGGTTGGCGATGACGACCGGCTGGCCGCCTTCCATGATGGCGACGACGGAGTTGGTGGTGCCGAGGTCAATGCCGATGATTTTTCCCATGGTCTCACTCTCTTGCGTGTGTGGCCCGCTGCGTGTGTCCGGCCGTTGCTGGTGTGGGTTCCATTTGGTCCCAGACCCCGTTTCCCGTGTAACATCCTTGAATGACGCGGGAATTGTGAAGGTCTCGACAAGCACAAGGTAGGTTGCGCCTCCAGGTTGTCAAGACGCCCCGGCCGAATTCGCGGCATTCCTGTCCTGGCCCGCGAAAGGGAGGGATCCGGGGGGGCGCAACGGCCGTTTCCTCTGCCGAATGTCAGGCTTGCGGGCCATTGTGTGCCGTTCGCTGCTCTGCTAACCTCCCGCGACGATTACCGTCCCCGGCTCACGCGGGGCAAGGGCGCAGGAGCGAGCAGTGGCAAGGATCACGTACATCGGCGACGCTGGAGAATCCCTTGAGATCACCGTGGGCCCCGAGGCTCCCGACGTCATGATCGGCCGGCACCGGACCTGCGGTATTCGCACGGCAAATCAAAGCGTTTCGCGGCAGCATGCGCGCCTGTTCTTCGATGGCGAGACCTATTGGCTGCAGGACAACGGGTCGTCCAACGGCACGTTCTACCAGAACGAACGCCTGGAGCCGCAGGTGCCCGTCCAGGTCGCCGACGACGAGTTCTTGATGTGCGGCAACTTCGAGATGCGCTTCAACCTCGACGCTGAGGACCACGCCCGCGCCGAAGCCGGGTATGAGTACGCCGAGGAGGCGCCGCCGGAAGACGACCCCGAGGCCACGCGTTTTGGCGACGCGCCGGAGTGGGCGCCGCCGCCGCCTCCGCCGCCCCCGCCGGGAGCCATCCCGCCGCCGCCTCCGCCTCCGATGGCCGCTGTGCCGCCGCCGCCGCCTCCGCCCCCTCCTCCGCCACCG
>CAIXAA010000828.1 GCA_903917305.1 uncultured Myxococcales bacterium
CGTCGCTCATCGTGTCGACCTGGCGCAGCTTCTTCTCCAGATCGCGCTTGTGCGGCTCGTAGCGATCGGAGATGCGCGAGAGCTCCTTGAAGTGCATCTCCGCTGACGTCGCAGTGGCTTTCCTGTTCAGTTCCGCGCGTTTGTCGATCTCGGTCTGGCGCGCGATCTTCGTGTCGGCGATGGCCGTCTCCAGCTGGCTCTTCTCGTCCTGCAAGCGCAAGTACTGGCGGCCCTTGCCCTTCTTGCCGGAACGCCAGCCGGCGTCCTCTTCGCGCAGATCGATGGACGTGCGATTCAGCTGGGATTGCAAGGTCTTGAGCTTCTCGTCCAGCTCCGGCGTCGCCAGGCTCTCGAGCGGGATGGGGGGCGTCTCGTCCTTGACGCGCTTGCGCGCCACGCCCTCCTCGCCGGCGATGCCGTCCATGTCCTGCTTGAAATCCGTGCGCAATTGCTGGCGCGCGCCTTCGCGGACGCCTTGCAGCTCCCCGTTCAGGCGGCCTTGGATGACGTCGTGAAACACCAGCATTTCTACCGGGATCGACGTCACGGAGGCGAAGAGGATCACGACCGCCACGCGCATCAGGATCGCGGGGTTGAGGAACAGCGGGAGCTTGCGGCCGTACACGTCCGCCGTCAGGACGAAACGCTCGAAGATCGCGATGATGGAGGAGATCAGCAGCGCGAACAGCACCGCCAGGATCCAGCCCGCCGGGCCCATCGCATTGACGAACACCCAGCGAAAGCCAAGGATCCACGCCAACATGTCGAGGCAGAACTGCACGCCCATGAGGACGACGCCAAAGCCCACCTGCGCTTGCACGGTGCGCGGCATGGGGCCGTGCTCGTCCAGGATGAGCGCGCGGATGACCGGCTGCAGCCACGTCGGCCGGTAGAGGTCGACGTACGGCGCGACCTGCTTGCGGTCGTGCGGCCGGAACGCCGGCTGCCGCAGCGGCGCGGGTTCTGGCGTTTCTTCCAGCGGATCCGGCACCTCCCCGGCAATGCCGAGGGGGCGCGGCAGATCGGGGTGCGGATGCTTGACGACGGTCTGGACCATGTTCTCGCGTGCCCTTGCAGGCTCCTTTGGCGTCCTTGCAGGCGATCTGGCGCAACTGCGGCCCTTTTCGCGGCATGACAGAATAGAGAGGGGCGCCGCGCATGTCCAGGAACATCGCCACGCTGCCCGGGCCAGGCTTGCGGAACCCCTTTGGGCGATGCGGAATTCCGCTCGTGTGCAGGGACATCTTCCCAGGCGTTGACAAGCGCTGGCCCCGTGGCAATCCTGCAGCAGAAAGGCGACACTCTGCTTCTGTCCCGGCGCACGTGGGCGCAGCCAGCCGACAAGGCCGGGGGCGGGCGGACCGTGTCGAGGGAGTCGCAGGCCATGGCATCAAGCAAGCACGCGTGGCGTCTGATCCTCTGTGCATTCGCAGTGTTCTCGTTGGCGACCGGGGCGGCGTCCGCGCAGTCCGGCGAGGACCAGATCGTCGCAGGTCGCTATGACAACGGTCGGCCGCGCGTCGTCGTCACCATGCGCAACGGCCTGCGCGTGCATGAGGAACACTACGGCGAGGCGGGCGAGCGGCTGGCGGAGGTGAGCTTCGGCGGGCGCACGGCGACCTGGAAGCTGTACCACGCCAACGGCGTCTTGAAGGCGGTCTACACCGAGATCGACGGCAAGAAGCAAGGCATGGAGGCGCGCTTCGATGGCCAGGGCAACCGCATCGCCTTGATTCCGTTCCAGGATGGCCAGCGCCACGGCGTGCAGGTCGAGTTCGCGGCGACGGGCGAGAAGACGTCGGAGCTGCGCTACGACCGCGGCGAGCCGTCCGGACCGATGGTGCTGTTCTACGCGAACGGCCAGCGCGCCGGCACGGTGCCGATCGTCAACGACATGAAGCACGGGCTCGAGGTGCAGTACCACCCGAATGGCGCCAAGAAGTCGGAGATTCCTTTCAATTACGGAGTCATCGACGGCACGGTGCGCAACTACGACGAGAAGGGCCGGCTGGAGACGACGGTGCCGTACGTGGGCGGCAAGCTGCAGGGGATCGAGACGCATTGGCACGCCAACGGCGCGCGGCGGCTGACGATTCCGCTGGTCGATGGGGAGCGGCACGGCACGGGGACCGAGTACGCCGCCGATGGGCTCAAGCTGTCCGAGACGCCGTTCGTGCATGGCAAGATCACGGGAATGCAGAAGCGTTTCGACGATGAGGGCCGGCTCAAGCTGGAGGTCGAGTACCAGGACGGCAAGCGCTGCTGCACGGAGATTGCGCATTACCCAAGCGGCGCGCGGGCTTCGGTGCGCACGTTCACGGACGACAAGCAGAACGGGTCGGAGCTGCGCTTCTACGACATCGGGCCGACCGGCGGCGGCGAAAAGCAGATGGAAATCGCGCTGGTGAACGGCCTCAAGGAAGGCGTGGCGACGGTCTGGGCGCGCACGGGCGAGAAGTGGTCGGAGCTGCGCTTTGAGCACGACCGCCGCGAGGGGACCGAGACGCGGTTCTACCCGACCGGCGAGAAGCAGGCGGAGTTCCAGTATCATCTCGGGCGCTTCGAGGGGATGGCGACGACGTTCTGGCGGAATGGCCAGAAGCAGAGCGAGTTCCCGTTCGATGGCGGCGCTGGCACCGGGCTGGAGTCGCGCTGGGACGAACACGGGCGGCTGCACCTCACCGTGGAGCTGGTCGCGGGGCGCAAGAACGGCGTGATGCGGCTGTTCGACGAGCACGGCAACGTGAAGACGACGATGACCTGGGTCGACGACGAGCAGGACGGCCCGGAGATCCACCTGGGCGGCAAGCACCCGGTGGTCTTGTTGTGGGAGCACGGCCACTTGAAGGGCGGCAAGGACGAGCAGCCGGCGGCGCTGGCAGGCGAGCCGACGCGGACGCAGGGCGAGCAAGGCGTGAACCCGGCGAGCGTGGAGCACAAGCCGACGGCGGCGCAAACGGCTCAGAACAACACGCCAAAGGCGCCAAAGCCGATCCAGCCGGCGAACAAGGCGCGCGTGCCGGTCAAGATTGCGGCCAAAGCGCGCGTGGTGGCGGTGCCGCTGGGCGCGCCGCGGCCGATGCTGACGTCCAACAAGGGCGGCGTGATTCGCACCTACTACACGACGGGTGAGCTGGAAAGTGTCTATCCCGCCGGTGGAAATGGCATCGAGACGCAGTACCACAAGAACGGGCATCAGCGCATGGTCGTGCCGCTCGTGGGCGGGCTGCGCGAAGGGCTGGCGCGCATCTTCGACGAGACCGGCGTGCTGTGGGCGACGGTGCCGCTGGTGCACGGCGTGCGGCAGGGCGTGGAGACGCGCTATGCGCGCACCGGCGAGAAGGTGGCGGAGTACCCGTATACCAACGACTTGCCGACCGGGATTGCGCGCACGTGGTACTCGGACGGCACCAAGGAGAGCGAGTACAACTTCGACCCGCTGCTGGCGCAGGGCGCGGAGACCCACTTCCACCGCAATGGCGAAGTGCGCATGTATGCTCCGCTTGTCAACGGGATGCGGCACGGCACGGCGGTGGTCTACACCGAAGCCGGCATCAAGTGGGCGCAGGTGCCGTACGTCGCCAACCGCAAGCACGGCATCGAGGTGCGCTTCGACGTGGACGGCAATCGAATCCACGAGTTCGTGTTCGACAAGGGCGAGCTGGTGCGCGAGAACGAGATGACCGGCTCGAACTGATCACTCGGCGGGACGCGGCTCCGGCATCGGCAGCGCAAACAGGCACAGCATCGACGGAATCGCGAGGGCGAAGGCGAGCAGGTACAGGGTCATGTAGCCCGACTTCTCGACGATGCTGCCGGCGACGTAGTTGAAGACCGTGCCGCCGAGCGGCGTGATGGCGCTGCCGATGGCGTAATGCGCAGCGCGGAAGCGGACATCGCAGATGCGCATGATGTAGACGACGAGCACGGCGTTGCCCAGGCCGGCGGCGACCTGCTCGTAGCCGTGCACGGCGGCGATGGTCCACAGGCCGCTGGCCGTGTGCGCGTCCGGATGCACCCAGGCGAGCCAGACATACGCGAGAATATTGATGTTCATACCGAGCGTGAGCGGCCACACGGCGCGGCGCAGGCCAAAGCGGCTGATCGCCCAGGCCGAGACCAGGGAGCCGCCGATGCTGGCCCAGGTGCCGACGAGGCCCGCGATCCAGGCGAGATCCTCATTGCGCACGCCGAGTTCCCGCTTGAGGAACGGCGTGTTCATCGAGAACAGGACTTCGTCGCCGAGCTTGTAGGCCACCAGGAACAACAGGATCAGCGGCGCCCGCGGCTGGCGCACGAACGACCCGAACGCGGCGCCGAAGTCGCGGAACATCGCCGGCATGCCCTCGGTGCGCGGCGGCCGCACGGCGAGCGTCGGCAGGATCCAGGCGTGCAGCAAGGCGAGCGTGGCGAGGGCGGCAGCGGCACCGGCGAAGCTCCAGCTCCAGGCGACGGCGCCGGCGAGCCAGACCAGGCCGCTGCGCACGAAGACGACGGCCAGGCGGTACGCGACGTTGCGCACACCGGTGTAGGCGGCGGCCGTCGCGGCGTCGGGGATCGCCTCCATGTAATAGGCATCAATGGCAATGTCGTGGGTGGCGGCCAGCGCAGCCAGCGCCACCAGCAGGGTCACCAGCAGGCGAATGGGGGTGGTCTCGGCCAGACCCGCGACCGTCGTCCCGCTCGGCACCACCGCCGGTCCCAGCGCCGCGAACGCCACGAGCCCGAGGACGCCCAGCGCGAGGCCCGCCTGCACCGCAAGCAGCCAGCGCCGGCGCGTGGACGTAAGGTCGACCGCAGGCGCCCACAAGAACTTGAGGTTCCACGGCAAGGCCAGCCAGAAGTTGATGCGGCCCA
>CAIXAA010000829.1 GCA_903917305.1 uncultured Myxococcales bacterium
CACGCCTTGAAGTCCGCGTCGGTCTTGATGGTGTCCGGCGGCAGGCCTTCCTTGGTGTAGTCGAGCATGTTGAAGATGCCGTCGCCGTTGGCATCGAACGGATCCGCGTCCTTGTAGAAGGCGCTGCGGCAGGCGGCCTCGGGCGGCTTCAACTCGCCGCGGTTGAGGTACCACTTGTTCACGAGGTCATCGCGGTCCCACTCGATGCCGGAGTCGAGCACGGCAATGATGGTGCGGCGATCGCCGACGGTCTTGGTCCAGCCTTCGTCGGCGTGCATGCCGGTGCCGATCTTGACCTCGACCTGGCGAAAGCCGGGGAAGGCGGCCCACTGCGCGGGGACGAACGACCACTGGTTCCAGTCGCCGCCGGTAATCTGCGTCTTGCCGTTCACGGTCTGGTACTGGGCAAAGTCCGGATCATTGGGCCAGTTCTTGGGGTCCTGCATGTCGGAGCCCTCGGCCGCCGGCCAGGAGGCCATGGCCGCGACCGAGGCGGTCAGGCCGCAGAGCGCGAGTCCAAGTCCGACGAGGTAACGCAACCCATTGATGCGACGAAGCAACGCACGCACGACCATCTTCCCCTCCCGACAACGATCGACCGAGCCCGGACGCCGGGCGCGGCGACGATAGCAGGCAAGTGCATTGGCGGCAAACGGCAACTAGCGGAGCTGTTCAGGCCTGCCGGCTAGCGCTGCGCGGCGTCGCGCGGGCGGCTGGCGGTGAGCAGGTAGCGCGTGATGAGGTCGCGCTCGCCGTCATCCAGGTGGGCACGCTGCGTCATGCGCGGCACCTCCTGCAGCCAGCGATCGCCGCTGTGCTTGGCCGGCGGCACGAGGGCATGGCAGCCGGCACAGCGGGAGACGTAGAGCGAGCGACCGCCGGAGAGCGTTTCAACTGAAGTTTCCGGCCATTGGCGCGTGGCCCACTTCGCATCGTCGCCGGTCGGAACGGGAACGGCGGAAGTGCAGGCCGCGGTCGCGACCAACATCAAGCAAATCACGCTCATTCGTTGCATCGCCATCCGATTCACCAACAGCGTCAGCAAGTTCTCAGGGGCCCAGGCACCGCAGGTTCTGGACTGCACGGCGCCGTGCACATGTGTTCCCGGGCACCGCAGGTTCCAAAATCGCGCGGCGCCGCGCACTACAGGTGCACGCCCATCAGCACGCGCGCCTGCACGCGCTCGAAGTCCTGCAGATCGAGGCCGCGACCCGGCACCACTGCCTTGCCGTAGCCGTACAACTGCGGCGTCACCGAGGCCGCCACCCACCAGTTGCCCAGCCCGTACGACAGCACCGGGCCCGCGTAGATCGCGCCGTGCAGCAGCGTGGCCGATCCGCCCGGCACCTGCGGCTCCACCACATTGAAATCCATGGCTTCCAGACCGACGCTGAGGTGGTCCGCCAGGAAGTACCCGACCGCCGCCGTCGCCTGCAGCTTGTGCTCCTCGATGGACTCCGCGTAATTGTGCTCGAATTCGTAGATGCCGTTGACCGCGACGTTCCACGGCCCGCTGCGCTTGTCGACCAGCACCTTGCCTTCGATCTCGACCTCCTCGGGCCCGAGGGTGAACTCCAGGTACAGGGCCGAACCGACTGGATCAGCAACGGAATCGCTCAGCCGGAGCTTCCACTCCGAGGAGACGCCGCGGTGGTTGGCGGTCGTGTCGATGCCCTTGGTCAGCGGGTTGCGCACGCCCTCGACGCCCCAGTTCACGTACATCGAGGTCTGCAGGCGATCGGTCAGACCCACCTCGAATTCCAAGCGGTTGTCGATGCCGGTGTAGTAGCCGTCGCGGCCCAGACGCGCCGTCGCCCAGGGCTCGAGCTCGACCACGCCCGGCGCCAAGGTGGCCGTCTCGTAGCTCTGGGTGAAGTGGCGCTCATTGGCCAGCGCGGGCTGGACGCCGAGCAGGCAGAGCGCGGCAGCGGGCAGGAGTCTTCGCAACATCATGATCATCCTCACGTCTCTCACAGAAGGCACCCTCACGGCTGGCGGCACGGGCAGCGAACCGCTCCCGGTATTGATATTGAATATCACTTTCACTGTCAACTCTCGCGGGCGATCTTTGCGGATCCAGCGCCGCGATCGTTGCGCGGGGTGCGCGATTGCCCTAGCCTTTGGCTCGTGGGGTCTACCATTTCGCGGCATCACGCCGCCCCAGGAGGCCACCCGATGACTGCTGCCGTTCGCGGCACGGACGCTGCTGCGCCCGCTGCTGCTGCCACTTCCACCCCCATTTCAGCGGCTTCCAAGACGACCAATCGTCCGCGCGGCATCTACGCGCTCGGCGACGGGCCGACGGGCCGGCTGCGCGTGACGCACCTGCGCGACATGAAGCGGCGCGGCCAACGCATCAGCGCCGTGACCTGCTACGACGCCACGTTCGCGCGCCTGGTCGACGCGGCGGGCATCGAGATCGTGCTGGTCGGCGATTCGCTTGGCAATGTCATCCAAGGCCACGACACGACGCTGCCGGTGACGGTCGATCACATCGTCTACCACTGCGCGGCGGTGGCGCGCGGGCTGCCGCGGGCGCACCTGATCGCCGACCTGCCGTTCATGAGCTACCGCAATCCTGACGTGGCGTTGCAGAACGCCGGACGCATGCTGGCCGAAGGCCAGGCGCACGCGGTCAAGCTCGAAGGCGGCGCGGAGATGGCGCCGACGGTCGCGGCGCTGGTCGCGGCGGGCATCCCGGTGATGGGCCACATCGGCCTGACGCCGCAATCGGTGCACGCGATGGGCGGCCACCGCATCCAGGGCCGCGGGCGTGCGGCGCGCGAGCGGCTGATCGACGACGCCCAGGCGCTGCAGGAAGCCGGCGCGTACGCGATCGTGCTGGAGGGCATTCCGGCGGCGCTGGCGCAGGAGATCACGGATTCGTTGGAGATTCCGACGATCGGCATCGGCGCGGGCGCGGGGTGCGACGGCCAGATCCTGGTGCTCTACGATCTGCTCGGGCTCAATCCCGAGTTCCAACCGAAGTTCGTCAAGAAGTTCGCCAAGCTGGGCGAGGCCGTGGTGCAGGCGCTGGCGACCTACCGCAGCGAGACGCAGACCGGTGCGTTTCCGACGGCGGAGCACAGCTACAGCGACCCGACGGCCGCCAGCGAAGCCGCCGGAACCCACGGCTGAGCAGGTGACGGTGGTGATCGACATGACAGCGAATTTCCAGCTCGTGCGCACCGCCGCCGAAGTGCGCGCCTTCGTCGGCGCCTGCCACGCGCAAGGCAAGAAGGTCGCGCTGGTGCCGACCATGGGCGCGCTGCACGAAGGTCACCTGTCGCTCTGCGAGGTTGGGCGCCAGCACGCGCAGGCGGTGGTGTTGACGATCTTCGTCAATCCGCTGCAGTTCGGGCCGAACGAAGACCTGGCGCGCTACCCGCGGCAGCTGGAAGTCGACTGCGAGCTGTGCCGCGCGCGCGGCGTCGACCTGGTTTTTGCGCCTGGTGTCGAGGAGATGTACCCGGCCGGCTTCGACACGCACGTGGAGCCCGGCGCCGTCGCCTCGCGCTGGTGCGGCGCCAGTCGTCCCGGGCACTTTCGCGGCGTGGCGACCATCGTGCTCAAGCTGCTGAACATGGCGATGGCCGATGTCGCGGTGTTTGGCGAGAAGGATTACCAGCAGTTGCAGGTACTGCGGCAGATGGCCGCGGATCTGAACCACCCGACCGAAATTCTCGGGGCGCCGATCCTGCGCGAACCGGACGGGCTGGCGATGAGCTCGCGCAACGTCTACCTGACCGCAGCGGAGCGGCAGGCGGCGCTGGCGATCGTGCGCTCCCTGCGCGCGGCCCAGGCGGCCGTGCGTGCGGGCGAGCGCGATGCAGCGCAGCTGGCGGCGGCGATGGCGGCGGCGATGACGGCGGCGGGCGGGC
>CAIXAA010000830.1 GCA_903917305.1 uncultured Myxococcales bacterium
GCAGCGCGGAGAAGCCTTCGCTCATCAACCCCAGTCCGCTGTAATACTCGGCGCCCACAGCGAAACCGCGCTGGGTGTTCCAGTTGATCTTGCCGCACGGCTCGAATTCGGGCTTGAAGGCTTCGCGGCCAGTGAGCGCGTAGCCGACGATCGGGTTGACGTCGACGAGCCACACGCCGTCGCTCCACGCCAGAATCGGCCGAAATTCATTGGCCCAGCCGCTCTCCTCCATGCTGTGCGGCACGCGGCCGACTTCGACGTTCAGGCCCAGGTGCACAGGCAGGTGCAGACGCTCCGGCACGACGAACTTGGCGCGCAGCTTGACGCCGCCATAGCGGACCCCCACGTCCGGCGCCGCGAGAAACTGCAGATAACCGCCCAGTTCCAGGTACTCGGTCAGGCCCAAGGCCGGCTCGAAGGTCAGGTGCCCGGCCTGGTGCGGCGCGATCTGCCCGGCGTAGTCGCCCGTGCGCTTGCCGACCGGCGTGTAGTTCGTGTGCACCTCCAGGCCAAACTGTCCAGGATCATTGATGTCGTGGTCATAGACCTGGATTTCGAAGCGGTCCGTGGCGAAGGCGCGCGCTGGCGCCAGGAAGGCGGGCGCGAAGCAGATGATCAGACAGCAGATTTTGGACGACATGGCGGAAGGCTCCTGCGGAGGGCAAGGACCGTCAAGCAGTCGCCCTCGGTGTCGATTGATAGTGAAAGTGACTTTCATTGTCAAGCGCCGTGCCGCGTCTTGCTGCAGCGTTGCCGCCAAGGTCTTGACCGCGCGACCATTCTGGCGTGAGATCCCCTGACTTGCGAACATGCAGCAAGCCATGCCGGAGCCCTGATGTCTCAATCCGTCGCGCTACTTGTAGGTGGAACCAAGGTCCTGGAGCGGGCGCTGCAATCGGCGTTGCCCGACGCCCGCCACGTGGTCGCGGCGACGATGGAGGAGGCGACGGCTACGCTGGGCAGCGGCGACGTGCACCTGTTGGTGGTCGGACCGACGATGCGGCGCGGGCTGCAGGCGGTGACGGCGCTGCGCGCGGGCGGGTCGACCGAGCCGCGCATCCTGGTCGTGTACCGCGACGATCAGCAGAGCGAGGTCAAGCGCCACCAGAAGGGCACGACGCCGGCGGATCGCTACGTCGCGCAGTCGCACATCGGCAAGGAGCTGACGGACGCGGCCATCGCGCTCTGGCAGCTGGACGGGGCGGTGACGCCCGAAGCGGGGACCGAGGAAGTGCTGGAGGAGCTGGCCGGCGATTCCATCGAAGAAATCGACGCCATCGAGGACGAGATCAGCCTGAGCGACGACGAGGTCGAGGAGGAGCCGCCGCCGGTCGACGAAGTGCTCGGCGAGTTCGATGCGGGCGCCTTCGAGAAGAACCTCGGCGCGCAAGCGGCGGCCGGTGAAGAAGCCGTGGAGATCCTGGAGGACGCGCAGTTCGAGGAAGTGCTTGGCGGCGAAGACGTCGAGCTGGAAGCGGGCGAGGCCCTGGACGCGTCGGACTGGATGGAGGAAGGCGAGCTGGCGGCGGAGCCGCTCGACGTCAGCGCCGAGGTCGTCGAGGAGCTGCTGGACGCCGAGCCGGTCGAAGAAACGCTCGTGGCGGAGGCATTGGACGCCGGCGATCTGCAGGACGAATCGCACCTGGAGACGCTGCAGGCGGACGCGGTGCAGGTGGTGACGGCGCAGATGCCGATGCCGGTCGTGGCGATCGCCGAGCCGGCCCCGATGACGCAGCCGAACTTCGCGCGCACGCAGCACAAGACCGCGTCGTACAAGGCGGCGGCCATCGAAGCGCGGCCCGCGTCGGAAGGAATGGCGACCGAGCCCGAGCCGCGCCGGTCGCACAGCGCTGTGCAGGTCGCCGACGATTTGAGCGGCATTGTCGGGCGGTTGCAGGAGATGAGCAGCCTCATCGCGCGCCTCGAGACCGACAACGAGCTGCTGCGCGCCGAGAACGAGGGCCTGCGCGCCCAGCCGGATCGCAGCGAGGAGTTGCTGCAAGCCGAGCTGCAGCGCGAGGACGCCGAGAAGCTGGCGCAGACGCAAGCCGTTGAGTTGACGCGGCTTGCCGCGGAGCTGCAGGCCAGCCAGGCGCACGCGGCGGCGTTGGCAGCGCGGCTGCTGGCGGCGGGGCGCAGCTTGCGCGAGCTGGCGGGCACGCTTGAGGGCTAGCCTTCCGGCTGCGACCAGACCTCCGCAAACACCGCGAGACGCAAGGCTTCTCCCACGTTGCACGCCTCCCGGCTGGTGCGCACCGC
>CAIXAA010000831.1 GCA_903917305.1 uncultured Myxococcales bacterium
GGCGCGCACAGCGCCAGCGCCTTGGCCGGAATGCCCAGGATCACCTCGTCGAAGTCCGTGCCCAGCGCCAGCGTCAGCGGCTCGCCTTGCCAGTCGGTCCACGGCGACTCCAGGTCGACCTTGCGCTCCTGCAGTTGCGCCGCCTGCGCCGGGTCGATCTGACTGTAATCCGGCGCATTTCTCCAGCACGGCGTGCCGTGCAGGACCACGCGCGGATCGTAGCTCGCGCTGGTCAGCTTGACCTGGCGCTCGACCTGGATGCGCTCGATCTTCTCGTCCGACGTGTAGTCGATGCTCTTGACCTTGTGGAAGAATTCGAACTTCACGCCGCGCGCCGCCAGCACCTCGTACAGCGGCATGATGAGCGTATCCGCCGTTCCCAACCGCAGCTGGTAGCAGAAGGAGCCCTTGTAGCCGATCGCCGGAATCGCGAACTGCAGCGCCGTGCCCGCCGCGAGCAAGCCGCCGCCGTCGTTGTGATCGGCGAGCGCCTCGAAGGTGCCGGTGTAGAAGAAGGTCACCATGGGCGAATACAGCGTCGTGTCGCACGCGCCGTGCTTGCGCAGCCACACGCGGAAGTCCAGGTGGTTGACCGCGCGGTACTCGAACTTGCCGGTCGTCGGGTTCCAGACATCGGCGAACAGCCCGGCCATCAGCGCCAGGCCGAAATCGCTCAGGATCAGCAGCCGGCCGATGTCGTGCAGCGGCCCGCGCGCATCGACCGCCTCTTCCTCGATCTCCGCGTACACGGCGCGCAGGATCTTGAGCATGTGCCGCACCAGCGTCGGCGCGTCCGTCTCGAAGTCCGCTTCGGCAAGGCCGATTCTGTGCAGCAGCGTGGCGACTTCGTCCTCCACCTTGCCCACGATGCCGCCAAAGAGCGTGCTGGCCCAGTTCTTCAAGTGATCGAGCAGGCCGCCCGGCTGCGGATCGCCGCGGTTGGGCGCGCCGCCATTTTTCGGGAAGAAGCGGTCCAGCAGCCATTGCACCAGCGGATTCATGTGGTTGGCATACGGGCTGCCGAGCACGGTCTCGAGCAGGATGGCGATGCCGCGCTCCAGCAGCTGCCAGGTGTCCAGCGCCGGGCCATCGCCGGGGAAGCCATCACAGGGCGGGAAGATCAAAGGCCAATTCGTCCACTGGCCGTGCTTCGCGTCCCAGCTGACCAGCAGCGTGCCGTTGTTCGGCACGATGGCGTCCTGCAGCTTCTTGTACAGCGTGTCGGGCGCCAGGTTGCGCGCGGTCCTCTCGGCGTAGACCTGCTCGAACATTGGGAAAGCATTGATGTAGAAGCCGAGCAGCAGGTGCAGCCCCAGCTCCTCGTGGCGGCCATGCACGCCGCGCCCGCCGGCCATCTTGCCGCCCAGCCGCCAGCCTTGCTGGTAGAGCGTAATGTCGTAGTCTTTCTGCCAATCTGGGTAGCTCGTCAGCTCCCAGGCCGCCGCCAGCGAGGAGATGCCGCCGCCGAGAATCGCAATCTTGCGCTTGGGCCCGCGCTGCACCGGCTCCGGCGGCGTCACCGCCGTGGGATAGCTCGGCTTGCCCGCCGTCAACCAGCTGGGAAGGCTGGGCATTTCGTCCCACTCCGCGGCCCACGCGTAGAGGCGCTCCAGGTGCGGCGCGATGAGCAGATCGTCCAGCAGGTTCACCGCCACCGACGCCAGGGTGTGGCCATCGCCGTTCAACTCCACCATGTCCCTGGGGGTCAACGGGTAGTGTTCCGGATAGAACGCGGGCACTTGCACCAGCGCGTCGACCGCCGGCAGCCGCGGATTGGCGACGACTTCGCCCAGGTCGCCAAAGACCGTGGCGTCCTGCACCAGCGCCTGCGCGAACAGCACGCGGTACAGCACGATGTTGATGAAGGTCTGCTCCTGCGGGTTCTCGAGCTTGGCTTGCTCCGTGTGCGCCGCATAACCGGCTAGAATGGAAGCGTTGTGCGCGCGGTACCAACCCCGGTCGCTGGGCAGGGCGAGGTAGTCGAGCCAGGCGCGCACCGGCGGATCCCAGTCCA